>JAYTDE010000033.1:0-3738 GCA_043736195.1 Burkholderiales bacterium
CGCTCGTCGGCCTCTGCCATATCGCACAACCATTCGCCGAACACCTGGGTGTAGGTCGGCTTGCCGCCGCTTTTTCCCGCGACGATGCCCCGCACCGGATCGAATTTTCCCGGCCCGTGATACAGCACCGGATCGGCCTCGGCCAGCTTGTAGCCCTGCCCCTTGCGCGTGACCACGTGCAGAAACTGCGGCCCTTTGAGAAGCCGCATGTTCTGCAGGGTGGGAATCAGCGATTCGAGGTCGTGGCCATCGATCGGACCGATGTAGTTGAAACCGAACTCCTCGAACATGGTGCCTGGCACAACCATGCCCTTGGCATGCTCTTCGAGCCGCTTGGCCAACTCCCATAGCGGTGGCGCGACCCCCAGCACGCGTTCGCCGGCGCGCCTCGCCGCGGCATAGAAACGCCCCGACATCAGGCGCGCCAGGTAGCGGTTGAGCGCGCCCACCGGCGGCGAGATCGACATGTCGTTGTCGTTGAGCACCACGATCAGCCGCGCATCCTCGTATACCCCGGCGTTGTTCATGGCCTCGAATGCCTGGCCCGCGGACATCGCACCATCGCCAATCACTGCCACCGCGTGCCGGTTCTCGCCCTTCTGTCGCGCCGCCAGCGCCATCCCCAGCGCGGCCGAGATCGAGGTCGACGAATGCGCGGTACCGAAGGTGTCGTACTCGCTTTCAATGCGGCGCGGAAACCCGGAGATGCCGCCGATCTGGCGCAGGCTGCCCATGCGCTCGCGCCGGCCGGTCAGGATCTTGTGCGGGTAGGTCTGGTGGCCGACATCCCACACCAACCGGTCATGCGGGGTATTGAACACATAGTGCAAGGCGATGGTGAGTTCGACCGTACCCAGGTTGGACGACAAATGGCCGCCGGTTTTCGATACCGAGTCGAGCACATAGGCGCGCAATTCGTCAGCCAGCCGAGCCAGGTCGCGCCGCGCCAGTCGCCGCAGATCGTGCGGGCTGTTGATGGTCTCAAGCAACTTGGTCATGTGCATTCCGTTGCATTTTCGTATCGGATGCGTTTGCAAAATCCGCACCGCGGCGGCCGCCCGCGCTTCTGTCTGCACCGCGCCTGCGACGCTTGGGCGTGCGCACTAGAAAGACCTTCCGGCGATGAAGCGCGCCAACTCGGCCAAGGGCTTGCCACGCGCACCAAAGGAGGCGAGCGACCCCAGTGCATCTTCGAGCAAGTCGGCGGCCTTGCGCCGCGCCGGAGCGAGCCCGAGAATCGAAACATAGGTCGGCTTGTGCTGCTGTTGATCCTTGCCGGCTGTCTTGCCGAGGGTGACAGTATCGGCGGTGGCGTCGAGTATGTCGTCGACCACCTGAAACAAGAGACCTGCGCATTTCGCGTAGTGATCCAGACGCGCGTGTTCGTCCGCGCTTGGCGGCGCCCCCGCCAGTGCGCCCAAGTTGACGGCAGCGCGAATCAGGGCGCCTGTCTTGTGGATGTGCATCAATTCAAGTTCGGGTTCGTTGAGCGCCTTGCCCACCGAATCCAGATCGATTTGCTGGCCGCCACACATACCGCGTGAACCTGCCGCCCGCGCCAGCACGTCGAGCATGCGCAGTTGGCGCGCTGCGTCCAGGGCCGCATGTGGCGCTGCGAGCACCTGAAACGCGTGGGCCTGCAGGGCATCACCCGCCAGCAGGGCCGTGGCGTAATCGAATTCGACATGCACGGTGGGCTTGCCGCGGCGCAAGGCGTCGTCGTCCATGCATGGCAGATCGTCGTGTACCAGTGAGTAGGCGTGAATCATCTCGACGGCCGCGGCCGGAATTTCCAGCACTTCAGAGGCGGCCCCGGCCAGTTCGCCGGCGGCAAACACCAGTAGTGGCCGCACCCGCTTGCCGCCGCCGAGGACCGCATAGCGCATGGCGTCATGCAGCCTGGCAGGTAGCACATCGGCGGGCGGCAACAGGCGCGCCAATGCAACTTCCATGCGCTGCTGCACCGTCGCCATCCAGGACGGAAAATCCACGTTCAAGACGCCCCTCCGCCCTCGATCAGCGGCTTGAGCATGCCGTCCTCCAGCACCTTGACCTGCTGCTCGGCTACGCTTAAGCGTGATTGCGCCGCGCGAATCAATTCCGCGCCGCGCTTATAGGCTGTCAGCGAATCTTCGAGCGGCAGGTCATCGGACTCCATCTGCGCGACGATGGCCTCCAACTCCTTGACGGCAGCTTCGAAACTAAGGCTTTCCGCCGGTGTCGGCGGGGCAGGATTTTTCGGCAAGGCATTGGCACGGGCGGCGTGAGGCACGCAGAACCCACTGTGCTGCTGGATCAAACCATCATTTTAAGGTGTCTTTGCCGATTGCGCCGGGTTAGAATATGGGCGCGAAGCGTTGTGCTTTGTCTCGGCAATACCGCGTTTGTTGCATGGTCATTCACAAAAGCGCATCTTGGCCCGTTTTCGGATGCGCATGCAATCGGTCAGGCGCCCTTGATTTCGATCCAGCCCTTCCACGTAGAACCCCGATGAGCACCTTGCGCGTTCGATTTTTGTCCCCACTGGCCCGCGACGGGCCGGCACGCGCCTAAATCCGCCTGCGGGGCTCCGCTGATCCATGCGGAGCCGCCCATCATCGATGGATTTGCGGCATCTGCGGCTTGACCCGGCCGCTGCCGCGAGAGGTTCGCCACCATGTCGGACATCGGAAACATTTCCCGCCTGCAACCGGCCGCGTCCCAGCTGCCGGTGCACGCCTATCACGACCCGCGCGTTTTCGAGATCGAAATGCGCACCCTGTTCGCGGATTCCCCCGGCTACGTGGGCCATGACCTGATGCTGCCCAATGCGGGCGACTACCATACCCTGGGCTGGATGAACAATGCCCAGGTATTGGTGCGCAATGGCGGCGGCATTGAGCTGCTGTCGAACGTTTGTCGGCACCGGCAGGCCATTATGCTGAGTGGCCGCGGCAACCGCCAGAACATCGTCTGCCCGCTGCACCGCTGGACCTACGATCTGGGTGGCAAGTTGCTGGGCGCACCGCATTTTGCCGACAAGCCGTGCCTTGATCTGCATAAACTGCCTCTGCAATCGTGGAACGGGATGCTGTTCGCAGGCCAACGCGATATCGCCGCCGACATGCGCGGTCTGGGCGTGGCCACCGACCTGGATTTCAGCGGATACATGCTGGACCGTGTCGAAATCAACGAATGCCCCTATAACTGGAAGACCTTCATCGAGGTCTACCTGGAGGACTACCACGTGGCGCCGTTTCACCCGGGCCTGGGCGGCTTTGTCACTTGTGACGACCTAACATGGCAGTACGGCGAACGCTACTCGGTACAGACTGTCGGCATCAACAGCGCCCTGGCGCGACCCGGCAGCGAGACCTATCGCAAGTGGCATGAGCAGGTACTCAAGTATCGCGCGGAGCGCTTCGACGAGCGCGTGCCGAAACATGGCGCGATCTGGCTCACGCTCTACCCCAACATCATGGTCGAGTGGTACCCCCACGTGCTGGTGGTGTCTCACTTGATTCCGCGCGGCCCGCAGTCGACCACCAACGTGGTCGAGTTCTACTACCCTGAAGAGATCGTGCTGTTCGAGCGCGAGTTCGTCGCCGCCGAGCAAGCCGCCTATGCTGAAACGGCAAAGGAAGACGACGAGATAGCCATGCGCATGGACGCCGGCCGGCGCGCCCTGATGCTGCAAGGCATCAACCAGGTCGGCCCCTATCAGTCGCCGATGGAGGACGGCATGCAGCATTTTCACGA
>JAYTDE010000034.1:0-2737 GCA_043736195.1 Burkholderiales bacterium
GTGATTTGCTCGCACGCACGGCCCGGCCGAGCGAGCCCGAAGTGATCGATGCCCTGGGCGGCGTGCTGTGCCGCTGCACTGGCTACCGCAAGATCATCGCGGCCGTACTTGCGGTTGCGAGCGGCGACATCAAAGAGGAAGAGGTGCCGGCGGGCAAGGCCGTCGGCAGCCGCCTCGCGCGACTTGACGGACCAGCCAAGCTCACCGGGTGCGAGAAGTTCGGCGCCGACACCGCACCCGCAGGCGCCATGTTCCTGCGCATCATTCGCTCGCCACATGCGCGCGCCACCTTTGTGCTCGGTGACCTCGACGCGTTTCGCCGCAAGTACCGTCAGGTCGAAGGCATCATCAGTGCGGCGGACGTGCCGGAAAATTCCTTCGCAGTGTTTTCCACACCCAAGGACCAACCCGTGCTGGCTGACGGCCATGTGCGGTTCCGCGGCGAGGCCGTGCTGGGAATCATGGGTGACGAGACGGCCTTGCGGGCGATCCCGGAAGCTGATGTGCCGATCGTCTGGAACCCGCTGCCGGCCCTGGAAACGCCTGAACAGGCGCTGGTCGCAACCGGCGACTGGCTACACGATTTCGCGCCGGAAAACGTTTTGTGTCGTGGCCGTGTGGTCAAGGGTGACGTCCAGGCTGCGCTGGTGGCATCGGCCTTCACGGCCGAAGACCAATTCCGCACCAGCCATGTCGAACACGCCTATATCGAACCCGAAGCCGGCTTCGCCGAACTGTTCGAAGAGAATGGTCAGCAGCGAATCCGGGTTTTCGCGTGCACCCAGACCCCGTACATGGATCGTGAAGAAGTGGCGCGGGTGCTCAAGCTGCCGTCGGATGCGGTCCACATCGTGCCATCAGCCATCGGCGGCGGCTTCGGCGGCAAGCTGGACGTCTCGATTCAACCCCTGCTAGCGGTAGCGGCATGGAAAATGAAGCGCCCGGTACGCATCGTCTACACGCGGCCGGAGTCGATGCTGTCAACCACCAAGCGCCACCCGGCGCGCATCCGTGCGCGCCTGGGCTGCGACAGGGGCGGATTGCTCACCGCAGTGGATTTCGCCGGCGACTTCAACACAGGCGCCTACGCTTCCTGGGGATCAACCGTCGCCAACCGGGTGCCGGTCCATGCCAGTGGCCCATACGTGGTCGCCAACGTGCGTGCGTTGACTCGCGCGGTTTACACCAACAACGCGATTGCCGGGGCCTTTCGTGGCTTTGGCGTGCCGCAGGCCTGCATTGCCACCGAGGCGCTGATGGATGATCTTGCGGAGCAATGCGGAATTGATCGACTGGAGTTTCGCTTGCGCAACGTGCTGCGCGCCGGTCAGGAGACAGCGACCGGCCAAAAACTTGTGGCAAGCGTCGGCATGGCGCAGTGTCTTGAAGTGCTCAAGCCGGCGTGGGCAAATGCGCTCGCAGCGGTCGCTGCGTTCAACGCGCGCGCGTCTCACGCCGCACATCTTGCCACCAACCAAGGAAAGCAACGCCTACGCCGCGGGGTCGGCATAGCCTGCATGTGGTACGGCATCGGCAACACGGTGATCGCCAACCCGTCGACCATGACTATCGGGCTGCGCAGGAACGGCCGATTCATGCTCTACAACGGCGCACAGGAAATCGGCCAGGGCAGCTACACCGTCATGGCACAGATCGCAGCCGATGCGCTGGGCGTACCGGTCCGCCTGATCGATCAGATTCATGGCGATACCGACCAGACCGAAGACGCCGGAAAATCCTCGGCGTCGCGCCAGACTTTCGTGTCCGGCAATGCGGCGAAGTTCGCCGCCGAGGATCTAAAGCGGCAATTGTTGGCAATAGCCGGAATGCCGGTGACGGCAACCATCGAGCTTAAGGCCGCGACCTTGATGGTTCGCGCGGCGGGCGTCGAGAAGGCCCTTGACCTCGCAAGCCTGGCGGCCGACGAACGTGGTGACGTTGCACTCGGTTGCGGCACCTTCAGCCCGGCCACCGTACCGCTGGATGCGGATGGCCAGGGTGTGCCGTACGCCACCTATGGCTTTGCCGCTCAGGTCGCCGAGGTCGAAGTCGATCTCGATCTCGGCACCGTCAGGGTCCTGCATGTGCATGCGGCCCACGATGTCGGCCGAGCCATCAATCCGACGCAGGTCGAAGGCCAGATTCACGGTGGCGTCGCACAAGGCTTGGGCCTGGCGCTGATGGAGGAATACATCAGCGGCAAGACCGACAACCTGCACGACTACCTGATCCCGACTATCGGTGACATTCCGCCGATCACGACGCACCTGGTTGAAGATCCGGAACCTGTCGCGCCGTATGGAGCGAAAGGCGTTGGTGAGCCGGCACTGATCGCCACCGCGCCGGCGATTTTTGGCGCGATCCGGCAGGCGACCGGTGTACGCGTCGATTTTGTGCCCTGTACGCCTGACCGGCTGGCCCGCTTGATCAAACAACAACACCGTGTCAAGGCGTAAGATTGAACGTCGATTGATTCGATTTGGAGCCATCATGACGGAAGAAGAACTCCTCAAGCGCATCACCGTAAATCCGGAAATTTTCGGCGGCAAGCCGATCATCCGCGGGCGGCGCATGGCGGTGGAGCACGTCTTGGGCATGCTCGCGGCGGGCGACACGGTGGAAGACCTGCTCCAAGGCTACGCATGGCTGGAACGGGAGGACATTCAGGCGTGCATGGCCTATGCGAGCTGAGGCCGCTCAAAGACCGAGAGATTTGCGCTAAGGGAGGAAAGCACGG
>JAYTDE010000035.1:0-1587 GCA_043736195.1 Burkholderiales bacterium
GGTTTTCAGGAGCATGTTGAGCGCGGCCTTGGACGCGCGATAGCTGTACCACCCGCCCAGGCGGTTGTCTTCGATACTGCCCACCTTGGCCGAGAGCACCGCCAGCACGCCTCTCTGGCTATCCAGCAGCCCCGAAAAATGACGCAGCACCATGGCCGGACCGAATGCGTTGACGCGAAAGGTCTCGAACATCTGATCGTAGGTGAGACTCGCCAGCCGCTTCTCCGGCATGAAGCGCGGTGTATGCAGTAGACCCGCGGCATTGATGATCAGATGGTACGGTGCCCGGTTGGCGAGGTTGGCTGCCGCCGCGGCAATGCTGTTCTCGTCGGCGAAATCGATTGCCGGTTGCGAATGGCGATGCAGGCCGTCAACGCCCGCGCAGGCGGCATGCCCCTCCAGCAACGAAGTAAAGGCGGCGCCAATCGCCCCCGAGGAGCCGATCACCAGGGCCCGAAAACCGGGCGGAAACGAATGCATCACCACCACCCGACCGAATGCCTCATACGGCCGTCAGGTGCAGGCCGAAATCGAGCTCGACGATCGCCCCGGTCATCATCGCCGCGCTGGAAACCAGCCAGTGAATGGTCTCGGCCACCTCATCCGGATGACCGATGCGCTTCAGGGGCGACACCGCGATCTGGCGCGCACGGCGTTCGGCGAACGATTCCGGCGCCAGGCGTTCGACAAAACCCTGCTCGACCAACACCGGGCACACCGCATTGACCCGCACCTCCGGCGCCAGCACCCGCGCCAATGAAAGTGTCAGGGTGTTGAGCGCGCCCTTGGAGGCGGCATAGGCGATCGAGGAGCCGCCACCGGCGATGCCCGCGCGTGACGAAATGTTGACCACCGCACCCTTGCCCGTGGCCTTCAGGTGCGGCGCGCAGGCACGAATCATCTGAAACGGCCCGATGGTGTTGACCGCATAGATGCGCTGAAAATCATCGGCGGAGAGGCCGTGCAGATCGGGCTGCGGCACCATCTTGCTGATGCCGGCGGCGTTGACCAGCGCATCGAGCCGACCGAAGGCGGCAACGCACGCTTGGGCCAGCTTCACGCAATCGGCATCAAGGGTGACATCACCCTCGACCGCGATCGCCTGCTGGCCGGGCGCGGTGGCTTTGGCGGCGATCCCGGTGGCCGCTTCGCGCTGCGAAGCTTCCGCATAGTTGATCGCCACCTGCCAGCCCTCACCGATGAAGCGGCGCGCAGTGGCGGCGCCAATGCCGGAGGCGGCGCCGGTGATGAGGATCGCCCGTCGCGGGGTGTCTGCTCGTGTGGTCATCGTAGCCTACCTCGGGGTGTCTGTGCGGCGCCGGAATCGTCGCGCGCGCGGCGAGTGTAGCGCGGTCATCGGTACGCGCAACGCCACCTTGCGGCACCGTGGCGCCAAAGGCGCATACTGCCGCACCGATCGCCCCTCAATCCCTGTCACGCGGGCATCCGGCCCGCATCAATGCCCGGCTACCAGACCAAACAGGAAAGCATCGCGATTGTCGGCGCGGATGACTTGATCATCCGCTCGCTCCTCAATGCGCAGCAGTTCAGCGACAGCGATGGTGCGGCCGACGCCTTGGGCATCTC
>JAYTDE010000036.1:0-3557 GCA_043736195.1 Burkholderiales bacterium
TCAACTGGGCCGAGCAGTTCACCGAAGGCTAAACCCCTGGTTGCGGTAGTGCCATGCAGGGACTGCATGGTGCCGCGCGTGCCCGCCAGGTCGCCTCAATCCGGCGCGTCTGAATGCGGCAATGCACCAATCGGGCTTGCGTACTCCGCCGGACCGGGGTCAGCGCAAGGCTGGCTGCCGATCCGGTGCGGCTAATTCGGCACCTGCGAACGCTGATATAATTTTCAGTTGAAGGGCGTAGTGAACGCTCAATAATGCAATTCGACTGGTTTTCAGGGAATGAATGTTGACCCGACCGCAGGTTTGGATCCGAACTCGACGTCTGTCGTCGAGTTCGTCTGTCGGCGCAATTGTTCCATCGGGCCGCGCGCGATGATGTTGGTTTTCGCCAGTCTGGCGGCGCTTTCGTTTGGGGTCGGGGCGGCATTCGCGGCTCTTGGTCCCTGGATGATCTTGCCCTTCGCGGGTATCGAAATGGCGGCGCTCGCCGTGGCGTTTGTGCTTTGTGGTCGTCGTACCGGGGATCTGGAGCGCATTCGCCTACTTCCGCACTTGCTCACGGTCGAGCATGTGCATGGCTCACGGCGGATGGTGCACGAGTTCAATCCGCAGTGGACGAAACTTGAAATCGTGCACGGGGCGTTGTCGATCCGCGTATTGCTCGCGCAGGCGGGTCGCAAGCTGGAGCTCGGAGGGCATTTGGGATTCCGGCAACGCAGCGCCTTCGCGACCGCGTTCAAGGCGGCTTTCGGCAAGGTAGCGCATGTGTGATTTCCGCCGACTTTTCGACACATATACAAACAAACGCGACTGAGGACATGATGGGTGTTGCAACCTCTTGCAGGAAACCCTTGCGGCTGATTACCGGCATGGCACTGGCGGCTGTGGCCGGCGGCGCGCTTGCCGCCGTGGTCGACATGCCCGGCGGACCAGCGGTGCGTCAGCTCAATCTGGCTGCGCCGGTGACTACGATCGCCAGCCAGATCTATGACCTGCACCTGGTGATGCTGGCGATCTGCGCGGTGATTTTCTGCGCGGTCTTCGGCGTCATGTTTTATTCGGTATATGCGCACCGCAAATCCAGGGGCCACAAGGCGGCCACGTTCCATGAAAGCACTACCGTTGAAATCGCCTGGACCATCGTGCCGATGATCATTGTGATCGTGATGGCCGGGCTGGCAACCAAGACGGTGCTGGAGATGAAGGACACCTCCAACGCCGACCTCACCATCAAGGCCACCGGATATCAGTGGAAATGGGGCTACGACTACATCAAGGGCGAGGGGGAAGGCATCAGTTTCTACTCCACCCTGGCGACGCCGCGCGAACAGATCGACGGCCTGGCCGAAAAAGGCGTCAACTACTTGCTGGAGGTGGACAACGAGGTGGTGGTACCGGTCGGCAAGAAGGTGCGCATTCTGACTACCGCGAATGACGTGATCCACGCCTGGATGATTCCGGCGTTTGGCGTCAAGCAGGACGCGATTCCCGGTTTCATCCGCGACACTTGGTTCAAGGCGGACAAGATCGGTACCTATCGCGGCCAGTGTGCGGAGTTGTGCGGCAAGGAGCATGGCTTCATGCCGATTGTTGTCAGCGTCAAGTCCGAAGCCGACTATTCCAAATGGGTCGGTGAGCAGAAAAAGCTGATGGCCGCCAAGATGGATGATCCAAACAAGCAATGGACTCAACCTGAACTGATCGCGCGAGGTGAGAAGGTCTATGCAACAGCCTGCGTCGCCTGCCATCAAGCCACCGGCCGCGGTATGCCGCCGGCGTTCCCGCCGCTGGACGCCTCCAAGCTCGTGAACGGGCCCAAGGAAAACCAGGTGGCCTTGCTGCTTAACGGGCGCCAGGGAACGGCGATGGCATCATTCAAGAGCCTGTCCGATTTGGAACTTGCGGCGGTGATTACTTACACGCGCAATAGCTGGTCCAACAAAACCGGTGACATGCTCTCCCCTGCCGACATCAAGGCCGCCAAGGGATGGGATGCGGCAAAACTGACACAGCTTTCCGCCAAGGCTCCATAAGGCCAGGCAACTACCCTGTTCAAATCCTGATTTTGAGGCACACATGAGCGCAGTTCTCGACAGCCACGGCCACGCCCACGACCACGAAGACCACCATCACGGACCTCCCGCCGGCCTGATGCGCTGGGTCAAGACGACCAACCACAAGGACATTGGAACCCTGTATTTGTGGTTTTCGTTCATGATGCTTTTGACCGGCGGAGTGCTGGCACTGGGGATCCGCGCGGAGTTGTTCCGGCCCGGCTTGCAGTACTTGAATCCGGAGTTCTTTAACCAGTTGACCACCATGCATGGCCTGATCATGGTGTTCGGCGCGATCATGCCGGCCTTCGTCGGCTTCGCCAACTGGATGATTCCGCTGCAGATTGGCGCGCCAGACATGGCGTTCGCGCGCATGAACAACTGGTCATTCTGGTTGCTGGTGCCGGCGGCCGGTTTGTTGGTCGCTTCGTTCTTCGTGCCCGGTGGGGCCACCGCGGCCGGCTGGACGCTCTATGCACCGCTTTCGACCCAGATGGGCATCGGCATGGACATGGGTATCTTTGCCATGCACATCATGGGTGCCTCATCGATCATGGGCTCGATCAACATCATCACCACCATTCTCAATATGCGCGCGCCCGGCATGACACTGATGAAGATGCCGATGTTCTGCTGGACCTGGCTGATCACCGCCTACCTGCTGATCGCGGTGATGCCGGTGTTGGCCGGCGCCATCACAATGCTCTTGACCGACCGGCATTTCGGCACTTCGTTCTTCAATGCCGCGGGCGGCGGTGACCCGGTGATGTACCAGCATATCTTCTGGTTCTTCGGCCATCCCGAGGTTTACATCATGATCCTGCCGGCATTCGGCATCATCAGCCATGTGGTACCGGCCTTCGCACGCAAGCCGCTGTTCGGCTACGCCTCGATGGTGTATGCGACGTCTTCAATCGCCATTCTCTCGTTCGTGGTCTGGGCTCACCACATGTTCACCACCGGCATGCCGGCGGCGGGCCAGTTGTTTTTTATGTATGCCACCATGGTGATCGCGGTGCCGACCGGTGTCAAGGTATTCAACTGGATCGCCACCATGTGGCGCGGCTCGATGACCTTCGAGACGCCGATGCTGTTCGCCGTAGGCTTCATCTTCGTCTTCACCATGGGCGGCTTCACCGGCCTCATCCTGGCGGTGACCCCGGTCGACATCCAAATGCAGGATACCTACTACGTGGTAGCGCATTTCCACTACGTGCTGGTGGCGGGCTCGCTGTTCGGGATGTTCTCGGGCGTGTACTTCTGGCTGCCGAAATGGACCGGGTACATGTATGACGAAGGCCTGGGCAAGCTGCATTTCTGGTGCTCGATGATTTTCTTCAACATCACCTTCTTCCCCATGCATTTCCTGGGACTGGCCGGCATGCCGCGCCGGATTCCGGATTACGCGACGCAATTTGCCGACTTCAACGCCCTTGCTTCGGTCGGTGCGTTCGGTTTCGGCCTGTCGCAATTGATTTTGCTTGCCGTGGTGCTCAAGAGCAT
>JAYTDE010000037.1:0-4489 GCA_043736195.1 Burkholderiales bacterium
GCTTTTCCTCCGACCCCCCATAGGCGTCGTCCCGCTGGTTGGCCAGCGGCGAGAGGAATTCGTGCAGCAGGTAGCCGTGGGCGCCATGGATTTCGAGCATGTCGAAACCCGCCGCGTTTGCGCGTGCGGCCGCCTTGCCCCAGGCCTCGATCAGGCTGTGGATCTCGGCAAGACCGAGCGCGCGAGGCACCGGCGAATTTTCATCGGCGGGAAGCGCGCTCGGCGCAACCAGCTCCCAGGCATCCCAGTCATCGACCGCTGCGTCGGCACGCGCAAGCGGCCGGCCGCCTTCCCACGGCCGCTGGCAGCGCGCCTTGCGACCGGAGTGACCCAGCTGTATGCCTGCGGCCGCGCCGCAGTGATGCAGCAGATCGACGATGCGCGCGAGCTGCGGCACGAACGCGTCATCCCACAGGCCGAGATCGCCTGCGGTCCCGCATCCACGCCGTTCGACCTTGGTCGATTCGACGATCACCAGTCCCGCGCCGCCGGCTGCGTAACGGCCGGCATTCATGATGTGCCAGTCGGTGGCGAACCCTTTTTGCGCCGAATACTGGTGCATTGGCGCCACCACCACGCGGTTCTTGAGGCTTAAGTCGCGGATGGCGAGCGGAGTGAAGAGCAGCGGCTGGGCCATGGGTGCGCAGGTTTGCAGTTGTTGGCCGCCAGTATGTCAAAGACGACGGCAGGCGGTATCCGCCGGCCGCTTGGCGGGCCGATCAGATCGCGGCGATGACCTGCATTTCCACCAGCATGCCGGGCTCGCTCAGGTGGTTCACCTCGACCATGGTGGAGGTGGGCAGGTGATCGCGGGCGAACTCTTCGCGTGCGGCTACGATCTGCTTGAACTCGCGCATGTCGGTGGTATAGACCGTTGTCCACACCACGTCGGCCATGGTGGCGCCGGCGGCGGCCAGGCATTTATCGATATTGCGCAGGCACTGCCGGGTCTGCTCCAGCATGCTGCCGACGCCGACCGGCTGGCCGTTATCGTCACGCGCCAGTTGCCCCGAGATGAAGATCATGCTTTTGGGCTGGTCGACCCGCACGTAGTGGTTGTAGACGCCGGCACGCATGTGCTTCATGCCGGGCGGATTGCCGCGGGTAATGGGCATCGGAATTTCCTTTCGCAGCAATCAGGTTTCAAAAGCGGGTGTCGCAAGGAACGTCAGTCTGATGAAATGCCGGCCTCGCGGATCACCGCGGTCCATTTGCGCTGCTCCGCCTGCATCGCGGCCAAGGCCTGGGCCGGCGTGTTGCCGATCGGCTCATAACCCAGCGCTTCAAGCTTTTCGCGGGTGTCGGGCGCGGCGAGGATCCTGATGATCTCCCCGGCGATGCGTTCGACGATCGTAGGCGGCGTGCCGGCCGGGAACAGCAAGCCCTGCCAGTTCATGACTTCGTAGTCGGGCATTCCGAGCGCTTCGGCTACGGTCGGCAGTTCGGGCATCGCGTTCGAGCGCTTCTTCCCGGTCACCGCCAGGCCGCGCACTCGGCCGCCGCGGATTTGCGGCAGCGCGCCCTGGATGCCGGAGATCATCGCCGGCACCCGGCCGGCGACCACGTCGGCGAAGGCCGGCGGGCCGCCCTTGTACGGCACATGCGCCAGTTGCACGCCCGCCAACTTGACCAGCAGTTCACCGCCCAGGTGCTGCATGCCGCCGACGCCCGAGGATGCGTAATCGATCTTGCCGGGCTGCGCGCGGGCGCGCTCGATCAGTTCCTTCATGCTCTTCGCCTCGAAGCCGTTGCTCACCAGCCAGACGTTCGGCGACTGCGCGAGCTGCGTCACCGGCGTGAAATCGCGCACGCCATCGAACGGTGCGCGCTTGCTGACCAGCGGTGCGGTGATGGTATCGATGGCCGACAGCAATAACGTGTAGCCGTCGGGCGCCGCCTGCTTGACAAGCTCAGCGCCGAGCATGCCAGCGGCGCCGGGCTTGTTGTCGGCGACCACTTGCTGGCCCAGGGCCTCGCCCAGCTTTTGCGCGATCAAGCGCCCGAGGGTGTCCGAGCCGCCGCCCGGCGCTTGTGGAATGACCAGGCGGATGGGTTTGTTCGGATAGGGCTGCGCGACGGCGAGTGGCGTGCAGGGCAGCAACAATGCGGCAAGGCCGAGACGGCAAAAGTGTTTGCGATTCATGTGCAATTCCTCGAAGGCGGTGCAGTCCTGGCGGCGGCAGCGCAGGCACTTGATCAGCATCATACTGACCCCTTGGCACCAGCCAGATTCATGCCGCGCAGGTCGAACGCCCGCAGTTCCCCGGCGCGCGGCCAATTAGTGCATTATCCGGTCCGCAACGTTCAACAACGGAGACATCGATCATGCGAAGAATCAGCGTTTTTCTGGGTTTGCTTTTGCTCTGTGGCGCGGCACTGGCGCAGCAGGCCTATCCGAACCGCCCCTTGCGCATGGTCATTCCCTGGCCGCCCGGGCAAGCCACCGACTTAGTCGGCCGCGTGGTCGCGCAAAAACTGTCCGAAGTGCTGGGCCAGCCGGTGGTGGTGGAAAACCGCGCCGGCGCCGGCGGCATGACCGGCACCGATTTCGCGGCCAAGGCGCCGGCCGATGGTTACACCCTGTTGATGGGATCGAGCGGTCCGGTCACCATCAATCCGCTGCTGCAGAAGACGCCGTTCGACCCGGAAAAAGACCTGATACCGGTGGCGCGCGGCGGCCTTTCGCCTTACATCCTGGTGACCGCGCCGTCGTTTCCGGCCGCCAACGTGAAGGAGTTTGTGGCCCTGATCAAGGCCAATCCGGGCAAGTACAGCTTTGCTTCATCGGGTACCGGCGCCACCGCGCACATCGTGGCCGAGGCATTCAATATTCGCGCCGGCCTGACGGTCACCCATGTGCCGTACAAGGGCAGTGCACCGGCCTTGACCGATGTAGCCGGCGGTCAGGTCGACTATGCGCTGGAGACCGTTGCCGGCACCATGCCGCTGGTGCGCGCCGGTCGATTGCGCGCTTACGGCATCAGCGTCGCCCGCGCAACGCCGCTGGCGCCCGGGATCGAGCCGCTGGCAGATTCGGTCAACCTGCCGGGCTACGATATGGGCGCCTGGATCGGCGTGATGGTGGCTGCGGGCACACCCAAGCCGATGGTCGATCGCCTGTCGGCGGCGATGAATACGGTGATGCAGTCGGCCGACGTGCGCGAGCGCCTGACCAGCGTCGGACTGGTGGTCGATTACGCAGGGGCGGAAGAATTCGCGGTTTACCTGAAGGAGCAGAAAGCGCGCTTTGCCGACATCATCAAGCGGGTTGGCATCAAGCTTGATTGAGCACGGCGGAATGCGCGATCGGCGCGATCGCGGGCCGCAGCCGACTTTTTGCCGTGCGGGTATTGAATGACGGCAAGCGACTTTGCCGACCCGCGCTACCTGATCACGCCGCAGGACTTGAGCGCGCGCTTGATTGAGGTCGTCATCATCGACCTGCGGCCGGCGGAGGATTTCGCGCTGGGGCGCATCGAAGGCGCGCGCCATCTCGATCTTTACGGCATCAGCCTCAATGATTCATCCGAGGCGCCCCTGAACGCCTTCCTCGGCATCTTCCCGACACTGTTTGGCGCGCGCGGCGTGACGCACGAGAAGCCGGTGGTGATCTACGACCATGAGTCGGGTGAACGCGCTTCGCGCGCAGTGTGGCTGCTCTCGCTGCTGGGCCATGCCGACGTGCGCATGCTCGACGGCGGCACCCGTGCCTGGGTGGCATCCGGCCGCGCGCTGGCGCGCGTGACGCAGGCGCCGCCACACCCCGATCCGCTCACTGCACCACCCACGCCGCCGCCGTTCAAGGCGAACATCAAGCTGGAATTTCTGGCGACGCGCTTCGATGTGCATGGCGCGATCGACGACGCGCGCTCCGTGATCGTCGATGTGCGCCGTGCATCCGAATACCGCGGCGACGAGAAGCGCGCGCGTCGCGCCGGCACGATTCCGGGTGCCCTGCACGTCTTCTGGCGCGATCACCTTGACGGCCGCGGGGCGTTCAAGCCGCCGCAGGAAGTGCGCCACCTGTATGAATCCAGAGGCGTCACGCCAGACAAGTCGGTCATCGCGGTGTGCCATGGCGGCTATCGCTCGGCCTCGACCTTCCTGGCGCTGAAATCGCTGGGCTATCCGCGCGTGCGCAACTACGTGTCGTCCTGGGGTGAGTGGGGCAACCGTGACGATTCGCGGATTGTCGTGCCGCATCCGGATCGGTAGCCGGCATGCAGACCGGGTTTGTCATGCTGCGCAGAGCGCCTGCCATCATGGCGCGAACCTCGATGTTTCGGCGCGCCGTCATTCACGCACTGTCGTTTCTATTGATTAGTGTCGCGGCCACGGCTGTGGCGCAAGCGCCGGCCCCCGACAGCGTGCCGCAGATCGGCCAGGTCAGCAAGAATTCGGTGTGGGTACCGACGCCGGAACGCATGATTCGGCGCCTGTTGCAGATCGCCGACACCACGCGTGAGGATCTGGTGATGGACTTGGGTTC
>JAYTDE010000038.1:0-1616 GCA_043736195.1 Burkholderiales bacterium
GCGAGTTCTACGCCAAGATGGACGCCGCCAACGTCGACTTGAAGGCCTTCACCGAGGATTTCTACGCCCGCCACACCGCCTCCAGCCTGGAGCCAGTCAAGGACACGCTGCGCTACCTGGTGCACGATACGCCGGTGTGGACCGAGATCACCACCCTCCTCATTCCCACGCTCAACGATTCGGACGACGAGCTGCGCGCCATGTGCGCCTGGATCGCCCGCGAACTGGGCACCCAGGTGCCGCTGCATTTCACCGCGTTTCATCCCGACTATCGCATGACCGAACTGCCGGCCACCCCTGCTGCGACGCTCACGCGCGCGCGCCGCATCGGCCTTGAGGAAGGCCTCCAATACGTGTACACCGGCAACGTCCACGACAGCGCCGGGGGCACCACTTCCTGCCGCAAGTGTGGCACCGCGCTGGTGGTGCGCGACTGGCATCGCATCCTCGAATACAACTTGACGCCGGGCGGGCACTGCCGCTTCTGCCATGCCGAGGTGGCGGGACGCTTCGAGCGCTTCCAGGGACAGTTCGGGCCGCGGCGCATTCCGGTGCGCCTGGCGCACGCGTAGGCCGGCCGAAGCGACTCGCACCACGACCTCACGTCCAGCATTCAATTGCCTTGAGAAAAATAATATACTGTATTTGCAGCCAGTATATAAACCGGGCTTTGCAATCGCGCATCGGATGCGAGGCCGCAAGTCCTGTAGGGAGAGCGAGATGGCCCGTTCACGAAAAAAGAAACCCGATCCGCTACCGTTCGCGGAGCGTTATGCCGCAGCCGACCTGCGCCGGCTCGAACCCACGCCCGCCGAAGCCGAACTCGAACGCATCCTGCGCGAACTCGGCGCCGGCGCGCTGGCCGGCGAATTCAAGCGCGAATGGCCGGTGGGCGACTGGGTGGTCGATTTCTACTTTCCGACGATTCGGCTGGCCATCGAGGTCGATGGCGGCTACCACCGCGCGCAATCGCGCTGGCGCCAGGATCTCGCCAAGACCCGCGATCTGGAGGAGCGCGGCATCACCGTGCTGCGCCTGATCAATGCGGAGGTGTTCGGTGATCGCGAGCGCCTGGTGGCACGCCTGCGCGCGGCGTGGCGCGCCGCGGTGGAGAACATCCGGCGCAATCCGACGACTTTGCGCGAACCTGGCTGCGCGCCCTACTGGCCAGGCATTGTGCTGGGTTCAAGCTTCTCGATGCTGCACGCAAGGCCGCGTGAATTCGGCGAACCGCTGGCCGTATCGTACGGGCCGGCATAGCTCAGCACCGCGTTGATGTTGAGGTCCAGCGCGCCGTAGTGCGGCGCGGCGCCGTCCGGGCGCCACCAGCCCATGCCGGTCACCGCGATACCGGGCGGCACGCGTTCGGTCAGCGCGACCCGTGCCTCGCAACTTCCCTCGGTCTTCGGGGTACGCAAGCGCACCCAGTCGCCAGCCGCAACCAGGTGTTGCGCAGCCGTATCCGGATGCAGCCGCAGGATCGGGTCGGGCGAGATGCGCCTGGCCCACTCCTGGTCGCGAAAGCGCGAGTGGTGATACGCCTTTTCGCGCAAGCCGGTTTGCAGCAGCAGGGGATAAGCCGGATCCGCCGCTTCCTGCTCCGGGGGCACCAGGTC
>JAYTDE010000039.1:0-1538 GCA_043736195.1 Burkholderiales bacterium
GCCTGCGCCAGCGTCGGCGCGAAAAGCGCCGCCAACACGGTGCCGGAGTTGCCGGCGCCGGCGATCCCCAAGGCCGTGCCCTGATGCTCAGGCGGGTACCAGCGCTAGGCCAGCGGCAGCGCGACCGCGAACGAAGCACCCGCCACGCCCAGGAACAAGCCCAGCAGCAGCACCTGCTGATAACTGTGGACGCCGACCAGCCATGCCACCAACAGGGCGGCGATCACCACCACCTGCCCGATCGCGCCGGCCATCTTCGGTTTCAGATGATCGACCATCACCCCCATGACGATACGCAGCAGGGCGCCGGCCAACACCGGTGTGGCCACCATCAAACCTTTTTGTGCGGCGCTGAGGCCGAGATCGGTGGCGATTTGCACGCCGAGCGAACCAAGGACTACCCACACCATGAACGCGAGATCGAAATAAAGGAAAGCGGCCAGCAGCGTTGGGGGGTGTCCGGCTTGCCAGAATGCGGTTCTCATGCAGGCCATCTCCGTTGCAGCGATGTGGCTCTTCATTGAGCCGCATCACGGAAACAACGCAATCTGTGTGCCATCGGCGTGGTAGGCGTGTGGCAGGGCCCATTTTGTGCGGCGCAGCACCCAAGCGGTGCTTGATTCCCTGATCTGGTGCGCTTAACGTGAAACAGACCCAATGTCGTTCCCGTGCCAACGCGAACCCGGAAGCGCAATGCGCTGGATACCCGCTGGCGCGGGCATGACAGATTTCATGGTTCGGGGCGGCGCTGACGCCATGACCGTTAGTGCCGGTGCCCGCTGGCCCGTCCCGGTGCGGCGAATGCCGCATGGTGATCGCGCAACAGGTCACGGCCAAAGCCACCGGCGCTGCTTGCGCCGATTCCAGCGCCGAAATCCTGACGGAAATCGCGCCACACCGTGTGAATGTGGTTGCCGCCGTCCTGCGAAGCGTCGAACTCGATCAGGAATTGCGCGCCCTGGATGCGGTAATAAAACTGCCTGCCGCGCACGGTGGCGCCGGCCCAGGCGAAATACAGGGTGTCGGCAGCACCGGCGCGCACCCGCGCCAGCCGCGCGTCGCGCAGGTCGAGGGCGAAGCTCTCGGCGTAGGTGGTGATGAGCGCATGCAACAGGGCGCGCTGCGCCTCGCTCATTTCGCTGGCACGCAGGCCTTCAGGTTTGAGCGGATCAAGCCTGGCCGCTGTGCCCGAGACAATGTCGCCATAGCTGCGCGTATCGATCACCGCGCGGGTGCGCTGCGTGTCATCGAGCGCGCCCAGCAAAGCCCAGGCGCGGTCGGCTTCCTCGCGCAGGGCGCGCAGGCCGCGCTTCGGACCGCTGCCTACTTCGGCCGGACTGGCGCCGAAAAAGCTTGGCGCGTCGATCGCCACGCGCTCGCCGGCAATCGTGAAATTGAGCGACAGATGATGCCCCTCGAAGCGCCAGCCCCAGAGGGTAGCGCCGGGCTTGCCGAAAATGGCCACGGTGTAGCGCTCGGGGTCGCGGAAGTCGCCCTGCAGTTCGCGTAAGACCAGTTCGAGTTCGATGATGTTGGTG
>JAYTDE010000040.1:0-2528 GCA_043736195.1 Burkholderiales bacterium
GAAGCGATCACCCGCTGGCGCAACTGCTGCATGTGCGGGCTTTGCAGCATGTCGCGAAATTCCGGCTGGCCGACCAGGAAGCTTTGCAGCAGGGCATGGTTGCCATACTGGAAATTCGACAGCATGCGCAATTCCTCGACCGCGCGCGGTGTCAGGTTCTGCGCTTCGTCGACGATCAGGATGCAGCGCTTGCCTTTGAGGGTGAAGTTGTAGAGAAAGGCCTCGAGCGCCATCAGCACATCGGACTTGGCGACATCCTTGGTGCGCACGCCGAACGCTGCGCCCACTAAGCGCAGGGTATCGTCGGCATCGAGCTGGGTGCTGACCAGGTGCGCGGCCACCACCTTTTCGGAGTCGAGGCTGTCGAGCAGGCCGCGCACGATGGTGGTCTTGCCGGCACCCACTTCGCCGGTGATGACGATGAAGCCTTCGTTCTGGTGCATCCCGTATTCCAGATACGCGGTCGCCCGGCGATGCTGCTTGCTGCCGAAATAGAACGAGGGATCCGGGTTGAGCTGGAAGGGCTTGCTGGCAAGGCCGTAGAAGGATTCGTACATGGCTTCTAGAAGGTTGCGGTGACGGTGGCCAGCACCGCATTCTCACGGTAGGAAATCGCGCCGCCCTCGGTGCGGGTCGAGCGCAAGCCGAGGTTGCCGGTGGTGCGCACGCCCAGCCGGGTCGAGGCGTTGAGATTGAAAACCCGTGAGTTGGTGGATAGACCGGTGCTGCTATCACTCTTCGACATCGAGGTCAGCACGTTGAGTGTAGTCAAGGGCGAAAGCCGGTGCGACAGGTTGGAACTCATGCCGCGCTGCCTGACCGAGGTCGAAGTCGAGAAATCGTCGCCCGCACCGGCGGCGGCGGCGGCACTTGTCGACTGCTGCTCGCTCTGGAAAAACGTGTAGGTGACGGTGTTGCGCAGGCCGTTCAACACCAGCGAAACCTCCTGGCGGCGCTGCACGGTGGCGCGCGAGGTGAGGAAACCGTTGGTGATGGTGGCGTTGGGCGCGATGCCCGACTGCTGCAACTGGGTTGTGACCTGTTGCGCGCGCGCCACCGGGTCGGGAATGGTGGCGGCAAGCTGCGCGAACAAAAGGTCATAGTAGGTGCCCTGCCCCGCAGGCGCGCCCAGCTGGTTGGGCAGCACCGACACGTTGCGCGTGTCGGTGAAGCGGATCGCGGTCAACGGCAGGCGATGGCTGAAGGTGATGGTGTGGCCATTGCCGAAAAATCGCCGCTCGCGGAATACCGAAAGCTGCGTACGCTCGGTCGGCGACCAGTCGCCACCATAGCCGAAGGTGGTGCGCCACTCACGCGTGGCCGAAGCGAAATCATTGTTTTCCGCGCCGACACTGGCGCGCAGCTGAAATTGCGGATCGAAGCGGTAGCTGAGAATCGTGCTCAAGCGATCGGCCTGGCTGCGCCGCCCGCTGCCGTAACCCACTTCCTGGCGGGTGGCATCGGCCGACCAGCCGAAGCCGAACGGCACACCGACGCCGCGCAGGCGCAATGCAAAGTCGTCGGACTTGACATCCGAGGCCAGCCCCGACTTGCTGCTGGTTTCGGAATGGGTGTAGCGTGCCTCGTAGCTGGCAATGCGCGCGAGATTGCCGCGTATGTAGGGGGATAGCCGGAAACTGGAGGTCTCGGTTGAATTGTTCGAAACCGTTGCGCTGCCGGCGGTCTGGGCCCCAAAGGCCGAGATGTTCTGCTGGGTGATGACGGCGCTGGCATCGATGTACAACCAGCGGTTGAGCGCTTCGAGCGTGCCGAAGGAGTTCAGCGAATTGGTGGTGCGGTTCGCCTGCGTGCCTTTGGCGGTGGTGAAGTAGTTGAGCGAATAGTCGGTGAAAAGCTTGAGGCGGCCGGTATTGCCCTCGAGGCGAATCCCCGGGCTGAGCGTGGTGATCTGGTCGGCCCGACGGCCGGCGGCGGATACCACCGCGTTGTCGGTAAAGGTTTCAGTCGCAGCAAAACGCGGACGAATCGCCCATGCACGTTGTGGCGCCGCATCGCCCGCGGCGCCACCCACGCCCGGCGCGGCCAGAGGCGCTGCGACGCCGCCGGCCGCCGCAGGCGCGGCTCCCGGTGCAGCCGGCATTTGCGCCAGCGCCGGCGGCAGACATGACAGCAGGCACAAGGCGACATGGGGCAGGCGGAAGAATCCGCCGCGAACGCGCCGCGGTCGGACATGCATGCAACTTTGCGTGTTGCTAGGAATGCCCATAGCCGTAGCCATAGCCATAACCGTAGCCGTAGCCACTCTCTTCCTGCGCGCGCACCTGGTTCAAAACAACCATGCGCACCGGGCAGGTATCGATGGTGGCAAGCGCCTGGCGCACCTCGGCCTGCGAGGTGCGTTCGGCCTGCACCACCACCACTACCTGACCCATATGGGTGGCCAGAACCCGCGACTCGCTGGTCAGCAACAGCGGGGGCGAATCGAAAATGATGATGCGGTCGGGATAGCGGTCGGCCATTTCGCGCACCAGGCGCACCATGGCATCGCTGGCGATCATTTCGGTCGC
>JAYTDE010000041.1:0-8139 GCA_043736195.1 Burkholderiales bacterium
GCGGCGGGCAAGCGCCTGACTGTTTCCCGTTGCTGGGCTCGTTACGCCTTGGCATGGATCGGCCCACTTGCCGGTCTGGCCGGCTACAGTCTGATTGTGTCTCTTGCGGACTATGGAACCGCACGCCCTTCAGTGGCAGCCATGACGCTCGTACTGCCCCTGTTCGTGCTCAATTTTGCCTGGGCGCTGGTCGATCGCGACCGCCAGTTCCTGCATGACCGGCTCGCCGGCACCCGCCTGGTCAACGTCTGAACCAGCGGTAACCGTGGGCCAGGCGGCGCGAAGCCGAGCATCGAATGCGCTATGCTAAGTGTCCGTTCCGCCAACAGTCGAGCCTTGCCATGAACACAATCCGCCTGCGCAACTTCGTGCAACACATGACGCGCGCGATCGAAACGAATTCGACCGAAAGCACGATCCTGGCCGCCGGCCAGCCCCTTCTGGCCGACCTCATCAATCATGACGACTGGTTGCCTGAAGCCTTCGCGGTACCGAATCCGGCGAAGTACCAGCAATATCTGCTGTACTGCGACCCTTTCGAACGCTTTTCCCTGGTGAGTTTCGTCTGGGGACCCGGCCAAACCACACCGATTCACGATCACATGGTGTGGGGCATGGTCGGCGTCATGCGCGGCGCCGAGATGTGCGAAGAATACGCAGCCCTGTCCGGCCGGCTGGATAAAACCGGCGAGCATCGCATCGCCCCTGGCGGCATCGACCTGGTCAGCCCCACATTGGGGGACATTCATGTGGTGTCAAATGCCGAACCAGGGCGCGTCTCGCTGAGCATTCATTGCTATGGCGCCAACATTGGAGCGGTGCGTCGGCATGTGTTCGCGCCGTCCACCGGTGCGGCCACACAGTTCATCTCCGGCTATTCCAGCCCGGTCACCCCCAACCTGTGGGACCGCTCGACCGAATTGGCCTGAACCTCTCAGGCGGCGATGTAGGCGTAGAGGTCGCGCGCGGACGCGAAGCGCTCTGCAGGATTTTTGGCGACCAGGCGCGACAACAACTTCTGGAATCCCTTGAGGTGCGCAGGCAGTTGCGGCAGCGGCGCGTGGACGTGCATGTCCATCAGCTCTGCGGTGTCGCGTGCCTGGTAAATGGTCCGTCCGGTCAGCAACTGATGCAGGATCACGCCCAGGCTGTAGAGGTCACTGCGCGCATCCAGTGCCTGGCCGAGGATCTGTTCCGGACTCATGTAGTTGGGCGTGCCGACCACCTGCCCGATCTGGGTCAGCCCGCTTTCCTCGCCAATGGCCTTGGCGCCGCCGAAGTCGACGATCGCCAGATGATGCTGGTCGCGAAACATGATGTTGTGCGGCTTGAGATCACGATGCACCACGCCGGCCTCGTGAATGGCGTCAAGGGCGCGCGCGACCTGCGCGAACAGTTTCAGCGCAGGCAAGGGCGCGAGCCCGGCCTTGATGCGCTCGCGCAAATCACCGGCACCGAAGTATTCCATCGCCAGATATGCGACGCCACGATCGTAATTGAGATCGAATATGCGCGTCACATGTGCGCTCTGGATCTTCTGGATCAGAGAAAACTCCTGCATGAAGCGCTGCACGACCAGGGTGTCGGCCATCAATTCGGGCAGCAGTACCTTGAGCACCAACTGCAGTCCATCCGCCTCCCGCCTGGCCAGATAAACCCGCGCGGTGCCGCCTTCGCCGATCAATCGCAGGACCCGATAGCCGGTTACATGAGGCAAGTCGGCAGCCGCCGCAACGGGCGCCGACATGACCGGCGCGGTTGACGGATAAACGCCGGAGCGCAGACTGTTTTCGATGCCGCGCTGCTGCTCCCGTTCGAGCACGGCTTCGGCGAGCGTTACATACAGCCTGGCGGGTGTGAGGTGCAAGCGCGCAAGACAACTAGCCACTCCCAAGGGCAGCGCCTTGAAGGCCAGGGCATCCGCATCGCGTCCGCTGGTCAGCATGACTACGGCTGGCAGGTGCAGAAAAGCGCTCTTGAGTGCGGCCAGCCAGTGCACCGGATCCTGCGGGCCAATGTTGGAGTCGATCAGGATCACATCGAAATCCAGGCGGAATCCACTCGACGCGCTCGGTACTCCGGCAAGCAGCGGATCCCAGTGGCGCAATTCAAGCGGCGCAGGCGGCGCCGCGCCACGCCCGGCGGCGCCCCGAGCCAATTCGCTCTGTCCTTCGCGCAGATATTCGGCCAATACCAGGCGAAAATCCGCGTTTTCATCCACGATCAGGACGCGCATGAGACAATCCGGCTCCAGCTAAAGCTAGCTGCCACCGTCCCCGGAAATTTAATTCGATTATAGGCGCCGGGCGCCGGATCGTGCGCCTGAAGTTCAATCTCAAGCATGCTCTGGATCAAGGCCTTTCACATCATTTTCGTCGTCACCTGGTTCGCCGGGCTGTTCTATTTGCCCAGGTTGTTCGTCTACCACTGCCTGGCGACAGACGTGCCCAGCATCGAGCGTTTCAAGGTGATGGAACGCCGTTTGTTCCACGGCATCATGACCCCTTCGGCGATATTGGCGGTACTGCTGGGACTGACGCTGTATTTGGGCTACGGCATCGGACGCGGCAGCGGCTGGATGCATGCAAAACTGCTGCTGATCGGGATTGTGCTTTTGCACCACGCCTATCTTGGCGTACTGATGCGCGACTTCGCGCGCGACCGCAACCGCCATGGTCACAAGTTCTATCGCTGGATCAACGAAATCCCCGCAGCACCGGTGTTGTTCGGCGCGGTGATTCTGGCGGTCGTCAAACCGTTCTAGAAAGACCATGACAATGTCCAAAATCGTCGATTACTACTTCACCCCGTCATCCCCCTGGGCCTATCTGGGACATGACCGGTTTCTGCGGATCGCCGCACAAACCGGCGCCAGCGTGCAACCCAGGCCAGTGGACTATGGCAAGATTTTCCCGCTATCCGGCGGCTTGCCCCTAAAGCAGCGCGCCGCGCAGCGCCAGGCCTACCGGTTCAGCGAACTGAAGCGCTGGCGCGCGCATCTCGACCTGCCATTGACGCTTGAACCGGGGTTTTTTCCAGTGGATGCCAATCCGGCGAATCACCTGCTGGCAGCGGCGCTGACGTTCGGCGCCGATGCAAGCCTGCGCCTGGCCGGCGCCCTGATGCGCGCCTGCTGGGCCGAAGAACGCAACATTGCCGATGAAGGCACGCTGGTGGCGATTGCCACAGCCAGCGGATTCGATGGCAGCACGCTGCTGGCGGCGGCGCGCGGCGCTGTCGCTACTGCGGCATACGATCAATTCACGCAGCAAGCCATTGACGCGCAGGTGTTTGGCGCGCCGACCTATGTGTTCAATGGCGAACTGTTCTGGGGCCAGGACCGACTCGATTTCCTTGAACGCGCGCTGGCGTCGTGAGCGAACAATTCTTCGCGCCCTGCCCGCGCGGCCTGGAGGAAGTACTCGCGACCGAACTGGCCGGCTTGGGCGTGGCGGCGCCGCAGGTTACCGGCGGCGGGGTCGCGTTCGCGGGATCGTTCGAACTGGTGTATCGCGTCAACCTTTGTTCGCGTATCGCCAGCCGGGTGTTGTGGCGAGTTGCCGGCGGCCCGTACAGTAGCGAGCAGGACCTGCACGCATTGGCGCGCGCCACCGAATGGGAACGATTCTTCGACGCAACGCAAACCCTGCGGGTCGATCTGGTAGCCACCCGAAGCCCGCTCAAGAGCCTCAAGTTCGCCACTCTCACGGTCAAGGATGGCGTATGTGATCGCTTTCGCGAGCGCACCGGGATCCGCCCGAACATCGCCAAACTGGGAGCCAATGTACGCGTATATGCCTATCTTGACGAACGCAACGTCACGCTTTACCTGGATACTTCGGGCGAAGCCTTGTTCAAGCGCGGTTACCGGGTAGCCGATGTGGAAGCGCCGATTCGCGAAAACCTCGCGGCCGGCATCCTGCACCTGATCGGCTGGACCCCGGAAGTTGCGCTGGTCGACCCGATGTGCGGGAGTGGCACCTTCCTGATCGAAGCTGCGCAGATGGCGCTGGGGATTCCGCCAGGGGCCAGGCGTCGATTCGGCTTCTACAATCTCAAACAATTCGATGCTCCTGCCTGGCAGCGACTTCGCGACACCCTGCCGCGCGTTGCGCATGCGAACCCGCGCCTGTTCGGCAGCGACCTGTCACAAGAGGCCCTGCGCGCGTCGCTGGCCAACTTCAGCGCCGCCGGTGTTGATGAAATCATTCGCATTCGCAACGGCGACCTGCTCACGCTGGCGGCACCAGCGCCAAGCGGCATCATGATCGCCAATCCTCCGTATGGTGAGCGACTCGGTGAAGACGCCGAATTGGCCGCTTTCTACCCGCGCCTGGGCGATGCGCTCAAAAAGCGCTATGCCGGCTGGGACTGTTTTTTCATCACCGGCGACCGGCGCATGGAAAAGCTCATCAAGCTCAGGGCGAGTCGTCGCACTCCTCTGATGAACGGCGACCTGGATTGCCGCCTGTTCGAATTCCGTGTGGTGGCTGGATCAAATCGCGCGGACGAAGTGCCGGCGGATATCCGGGCCAACTGAGCGATCAAGAAGGCTCTCTCTCGCTAAGGACATCAGGCAGTGCCAAGCGCCGCGGTAATATCCTTTTCGAGTTCGTGCGGTTCGGTCTGCGGCGCATAGCGCTTGATCACGCGGCCATCGGGGCCTACCAAAAATTTGGTGAAGTTCCACTTGATGGCCTCCGAACCCAGCAAGCCAGGGGCCGCCTGGGTCAGCCATTTGTAGAGCGGATGTGCGCCGTCGCCATTGACTAGGATCTTGTCCATCATCTGGAACGAAACACCGTAATTCTTCTGGCAAAAGGCGTCGATTTCATCGGCCGCACCGGGCTCCTGCCCGCCGAACTGGTTGCATGGAAAGCCGATGACTTCCAGCCCCTGCGCATGGAATTTACGGTGCAACTCCTCCAGCCCCTTGTACTGCGGCGTCAGCCCGCACTGGCTGGCGGTGTTGACCACCAGCACGGTCTTGCCCGAGTAGCACGACAGGGAAATTGGCTTGCCGCCCAGGGAATCAGCGGAAAAGTCATGCAATCCAGCCATCACACGATCTCCAAATCGGGGAAAACAGTCAGCGCCACCAAAGAGCTTCCCTGAAGCAGCCGCCACCAGCGCGCGCCGGATTTAGTGAAGCGAAGCGCACGCTCGAATCCGGCGATTCAGGCCGTCACCGCAGGTGTTGGCCTAAACGATATTGAGATGCTCGATGCCCGTCGACAAATCCTTGGTCTTGGCATCCTTGCTGTGCAACTTGATCATCAAGCGTAGATCATTGACCGAGTCGGCATTGCGCAGCGCGTCTTCATAACTGATACGCCCCTCTTCATACAGTTCGAACAAGGCCTGGTCGAAGGTCTGCATGCCGAGTTCGCGCGACTTTTTCATAACCTCCTTGATCTCGTGCACCTCACCCTTGAAGATCAGGTCGGAAATCAAGGGCGAATTGAGCATCACTTCGACCGCTGCCGCGCGCCCCTTGCTGTCCTTGAGCGGAATCAGGCGCTGCGAGATCAATGCACGCATGTTGAGGGAGAGGTCCATCAGCAGTTGCGCGCGCCGCTCCTCGGGAAAGAAATTGATGATGCGGTCCAGTGCCTGGTTGGCGCTGTTGGCATGCAGCGTCGCCATGCACAGGTGCCCGGTCTCGGCGAAGGCGATCGCGTGCTCCATGGTCTCGCGTTCGCGGATCTCCCCGATCAGGATCACGTCCGGTGCCTGGCGCAGGGTGTTCTTGAGGGCCGCTTCCCAGGTGTCGGTATCGACCCCGACCTCGCGCTGGGTCACCACGCAGTTCTTGTGCGGATGCACGTATTCGATCGGATCCTCGATGGTGATGATGTGGCCGTAGGAATTCTCGTTGCGGTAGCCGATCATCGCCGCCAGGGTGGTCGACTTGCCCGAACCGGTACCACCGACCATGATCACCAGACCACGCTTGGTCATCGTCACGTCCTTGAGCACCGGAGGCATCTTCAATTCATCGAAGGTAGGAATCGCCGAGGTGATCACGCGCAGCACCATGCCCATGCTGCCCTGCTGCACGAACGCATTCACACGGAAACGCCCGATCCCGGCCGGCGAGATCGCGAAGTTGCACTCCTTCCTGGCTTCGAACTCGGCGGCCTGTTTGTCGTTCATGATGGCGCGGCACAGGTCGGATGTGTGCTGCGGCGTCAGCGCCTGGTTCGACACCGGCGTCACCTTGCCGTCGATCTTGAACGCCGGTGGGAAGCCGTGGGTGATGAACAGATCCGACCCGCGCTTGCTCAACATCAGCTTGAGCAGGTCGTACATGAATTTGGTTGCCTGGTCGCGTTCCATGATGCCGCTCTCCGGATTTCAAGTAATGGCCGCTGGATCAGCCTGAAACAATTGCTTCACGATTGACTTCGCGAGGTTATACGTGCAACCAGTGGCTCAAGCTCAAACAACCCGACACCACCAGCATCGCCGCGCGTGGTCCGCGTCAGTTGCACCGACCGACACAACAATCGGCCGCCAGGGTGTCCCCAAAACGGGGGCCTCCAAAACGCAGTTTAGCCGGCGCGGTACATTTTCCATCCGCAGCAATCAGCCGGCAAAATTGTCCTTGTTCGCGGCTTTGTTGCGCGCTTCGCCGGACGATACGACATTGCGGCGCACCAGATCGGTCAGCGTCTGGTCCAGGGTTTGCATGCCGAACTGCTGACCGGTCTGGATCGCCGAATACATCTGGGCGATCTTGTTTTCGCGAATCAGGTTGCGGATGGCCGGTGTGCCGATCAGGATTTCGTGCGCCGCGACGCGGCCGTTGCCGTCCTTGGTCTTGAGGAGCGTCTGCGAAATGATCGCGCGAATCGATTCCGACAGCATCGAACGCACCATGTCTTTTTCCGCCGCCGGAAACACGTCGACAATACGGTCGATGGTCTTGGCCGCCGAACTGGTGTGCAGGGTGCCGAACACCAGATGGCCGGTTTCAGCTGCCGATAGCGCCAGGCGGATGGTCTCCAAGTCGCGCATCTCGCCCACCAGGATCACGTCCGGGTCTTCGCGCAGGGCTGACCGCAAAGCGTTGTTGAACGACAGGGTATGCGGCCCGACCTCGCGCTGGTTGATCAGGCATTTCTTGGATTCGTGCACGAATTCGATCGGATCCTCGACGGTGAGGATGTGGCCGTATTCGTTTTCGTTGATGTGATTGACCATCGCCGCGAGCGTGGTCGACTTGCCCGAACCGGTTGGTCCGGTCACCAGCACGATGCCGCGCGGCTGATTGGCGATGTCACCGAAACTCTTGGGCGCGTTCAACTCTTCGAGCGACAGGATCTTCGAGGGAATGGTTCGCATCACCGCGCCTGCGCCGCGATTCTGCACGAAAGCGTTGACGCGGAAGCGCGCCAGGTTGGGGATCGCGAACGAAAAATCGCATTCGAGATTCTCTTCGTAGGCTTTGCGCTGGCCGTCGTTCATGATGTCGTAGATCATTCCGTGCACCTCGGAATGGTCCATTGCCGGCAGGTTGATGCGCCGCACATCGCCGTGTACGCGAATCATCGGCGGCAGGCCGGCCGACAGATGAAGGTCAGAGGCCTTGTTCTTGACTACGAACGCGAGCAGTTCGGAAATGTCCATCTATAATTCTCCGTCTTCAATGCAATAGCGCCCCGCAGAACCCCTCTGCGGTAACCGCACCTGATCTTCCAGTCTCAAAAGATTACCATGCCTTTGCCCCCGGCCGTACGGGAAAACCTCGAAACCGTGCGTGCCCGCATGGTTTCGGCCTGTCGTGCCGCCGCACGCGATCCTGATTCGGTGCGCTTGCTGGCGGTCAGCAAGACCTTTCCGGCTGCCGCCGTGGCCGAGGCACATGCCGCCGGACAGAGCGCGTTCGGCGAGAACTATGTGCAGGAGGGCGTTGAAAAAATTGCCGCACTGGCGAATCTGCCGCTGGAATGGCATTACATCGGCCCGATCCAGAGCAACAAGACACGTCCGATCGCCGAACATTTCGCCTGGGCACATGCGGTCGACCGCCTGAAGATCGCCGAACGCCTGTCGGCCCAAAGACCGGCGCACCTGCCCGACCTGCAGGTATGCCTGCAGGTGAACGTCAGCGCTGAAACCAGCAAAAGCGGCGTC
>JAYTDE010000042.1:0-1697 GCA_043736195.1 Burkholderiales bacterium
GCCGACCGGCACGCCGCGCGCGGTGATCGACCAGGTGTACGAGGCGGTGCAAAAAGCCCTGGCCACGCCTGCGATGAAGAAGCTCTTCGCGGACACCGCACGCACCGCATCAAGCATCACGCCGGACCAGTTCGCGGCGTTGAAGGCCGCCGAGGTTGCCAAGTACCAGAAGCTCACCCGCGAGGCGGGGATCAAGGCAGAGTAGGCGCGCTCACGCGTGGCGCGTGGCATGCACGAAATGCGCGCGGCCGCGCAAGGCCGGCATGGTGGCAGAATGAACGCGCCCGCCGACTACCGCAATCCGCTCAGCTGATGACACGGCTGATTTGGCACCCTCACCAACAACGCCGGCATCCGGCTGGAAGGCTGAACCCCCGTGAGCAAACAGGCATTTTCCAACGTCCGTGTCCTCGACTTCACGCATTACCTGGCCGGGCCGGTGGGTACCTTCCAGCTGGCCATGCAGGGCGCGGATGTCATCAAGGTGGAGCCACTGGCCGGCGACGGCATGCGCCCGTCGTCCACCGAAAAACTCTGGGAATCGCGCAACATGGGTCCGGCCTTCATGGCCGCCAATGCCGGCAAGCGCAGTATCAAGGTGGACCTGGGCAAGCCGGCGGGCGTGGACATCATCAAGCAGCTGGCCGCCAACGCGGACGTGGTGTGCGAAAACTTCCGCCCCGGCGTGATGGAACGCCTGGGCATCGGCTGGCCGCAACTCTCGGCCATCAACCCGCGCCTGATCTACTGCGCCGTGTCCGGCTTCGGCACCACCGGGCCGGATAGCAAGGAGCCCTCCTTCGACGGCAAGATCCAGGCGATGTCCGGCCTGATGACATTGACCGGTGAGCCGGAGCAGGGGCCGATGCGCGCCGGTTTCGCCGCCGCCGACGTGGCCACCGGCATGATGACCGCCTTCGCGCTGGCCACCGCCTTGTACCAGCGCACCCATACCGGCGAAGGGCAGTTCGTCGACGTATCCATGCTCGACACCATGCTCAACTTCCTGGCCTGCCAGGCGGCCGAGACCACGGTGACCAAGGTGCGGCACGTGCAAAACGGCAACCGTTCGATCAGCCGCAAGCCGACCGCCGACCGCTTTCGCTGCGGCGACCGTTACATCGTGCTGGCGGTGATGACCGAGAAGCAGTTCGTCAACCTGATGACAGCGCTTGGTCGTGCCGACACGCTGGCCGACCCGCGCTTCGCCGACTGGCAAAGCCGCACCGAACACCGCGCGGCCCTGCGCGAAATCATCGAGTCGGCGCTTTCGGTAGGCGACGCCTTCGAATGGGAAGCGCGCTTGAAGCAGGCCGACATCCCCTTCGGCCGCGTGCATTCGCTCGACGAGATCATCGCGCACCGGCAGGTGGTGCATCGCGGCGTGCTGCAGCAGGCCGCCACGCCCTATGGCGCGGTCACCCTGGTCGGGCCGGCGTTCCGCATGGCACACGATGAAGGGCGGGTGGGCGCGGTTGCCGATCTTGGCCAGCACACCGACGCCGTGCTGGCCGAAGCCGGCTATGACTCGCAGGCCATCGCGGCGCTGCATGCGGATGGGGTTGTCTAGCGGCATGGGTCAAGGCGCGGTGCGACTACAAGAACCAGTACTCAAAGACAACACTTGGAGATCCCTCAACTCATACGTGCCCACGGGGATTCATCCGATAGCGCACATGAACCACGGCGTGCCAGTT
>JAYTDE010000043.1:0-1779 GCA_043736195.1 Burkholderiales bacterium
AGTTCGCGATGCAAACGTGCGATCACCGGCGCCGGCGTGCCGGCTGGCGCGAATACGCCCAGCCAGAGGGCAGCCTCGAATCCCGGATAGCCCTGCTCGGCCACCGTCGCCACTTCCGGCAAGGCCGGCGAGCGCGCCGCGGTGCCCACCGCCAGCGGCACCAGCTTGCCGCCCTTCACATGCTGCAGCAATGCCGGCATCGAGCCAAACACCGCCTGCACCTCGTTGCCCAATACCGCGAGATCGGTTTGCGCGTTGCCCTTGTAGGGCACATGCACGATGTTCATCTGCGCGGCATCCTTGAGCATTTCCATCGCCAGATGCGTGGTCGAGCCATTGCCCGCTGAACCGTAATTGAGCTTGCCCGGGCTGGCCTTCACCAGACCGACGAAATCCTTCAAGGTCCTGGGGCCCGCCTGCGGGTTGACCACCAGCAGGTAGGGTGTGACCGCCACCAGCGATACCGGCGCGAAGTCGCGCACCGGGTGGTAAGCCAGCTTCGAATAGGCACCGGCGGCCACCGCATGGGTACTGGTGGTGCCGATCGACAACGTGTAGCCGTCGGGCGCCGCCTTGGCGGCGATATCGGCGCCGATGGTGCCGCCGGCACCGCCGCGGTTGTCGACGACCATCTGCTGGCCCAGCCGCTCGGACAGCTTTTGCGCCACCACCCGCCCGACGATATCGGTCGACCCGCCCGCAGGAAACGGCACGATCAGGCGCATTGGCCGCGCCGGATAGTTTGATTGCGCATGAGCAGCCGACGCCGTCACCAGCGCCGCGCACATCAACAGACTTGTTCCCGCACTACGCAATCGCATGTTTGTTCCCATCGTAATGAATCGTAGAGATTCAGACCAGAGGTCCCGCCTGTGCTTCAAGCAGCGCCCAAGCCGTGGCGCCAAATTCGGCGCGCCAGCGGCGATAAAATTCGCCCGCAAGACGTTGCCTGAATGACGCACCGTCGGTCTGATTGACCAGCATCGCACGTTCGCGTTGCAGCCGCGACAAGGCCTGGCGATTGAAACGGTCGGTATAGGCGCGCTGGCGATCGCAGTGTAGCTTGACATTTCGCTCGACAACGGTCCGCACGTCCTCGGGCAAACCGTCCCAGAACGCCCGATTGGCGATCAGGTTGAAGCCTGACCACATGTGATTGGTGACCGAGATGTGGCGCGACACTTCATACAGGCGATTCACCTCGTGCACCACCAGCGGGTTTTCGTGACCATCCACCGTGCCATTGGCCAGCGCATCGTACAAACCATCGATATTGACCGTAACCGGCGTGGCCCCCAGCGCCTCGAACACTTCCCTGAACATGCGGCCCTGGGGAATACGCATGCGAAAGCCTTCGAGATCGGCCGCACTGTGGATCGGCCGCGCACAGCCGAACATCTGGCGAAAACCATTTTCTAACACGCCATGGCGGAAACCGTGGATCCCGCAGGCGCGCATTTCGCCGCGAATGTATTCGCCCAGATCACCGGCCATCGCCGCATGCACCTGCTGATGATCGCGGTAAGCGAACGGCACCGCCTGCAGGTCGGCCGCCGGCACATGCTGCGCCAGGATGCCGCCCATCAGCGATTGAAATTCAAGCTCGCCGGACATCAGCATCTGCAGCGCCTGCGGATCGGAGCCCGCCACGCCGGCATTTTGCTGGTGCACGCCGACCTCCAGGCGCCCGCCAGTCTCGTCACGCACGGCGGCCCATAGATCCACCAGGAAGCCGTGCAGATGGCTCTCGACCGGTTGATTGTGAAACTGCCGGGCGCG
>JAYTDE010000044.1:0-10959 GCA_043736195.1 Burkholderiales bacterium
GCGCGCGCCACCAGGGCTCGACTGCTCACCCGCATCTCGGGGGCCACCTTGCTCGGCCTGGGTGCCTATCTGGCGCTGGCGAAACGCCAGGCATGAACACGCACGCTTGTACTTACCGGCGCCCGGGCCTCCATTGCATCGGCGAGTCTGATGGTGCCGGGCGCGCTTGACCGCCTTGTGCATGAAGATGGAAGAATGATGGCTACCCTGTCTCGCCGCGCGGTCTGCAGCCGCGGAGCACCTTTCTTGACCACCGGATACCGACCTTGAAAACCATCGGCCTGATCGGCGGCATGAGCTGGGAATCGACCGTTCCCTACTACCGGCTGATCAACGAGACCATCAAGCAGCGACTGGGCGGCCTGCATTCGGCGAAGCTCGTCCTGGTGAGCGTCGACTTCCATGACATCGAACGCCTGCAACATACCGGCGACTGGGAAGCCGCCGGGGCGATGCTGGCCGCTGCCGCCCGTTCGCTTGAAGCCGCGGGGGCGGATTTCGTGGTCTTGTGTACCAACACCATGCACAAGGTAGCGCACTTGATCGAGGCTGCGGTCGGCATTCCCTTGCTGCATATCGCCGACCCGACTGCCGCAGGCATCAAGCAGGCCGGGCACTCGACGGTGGGCCTGATCGGCACGCGCTTCACCATGGAGCAGGCCTTTTACCGTGATCGCTTGAGCATGCGTCACGGCCTCGCGGTGATCGTGCCCGATGCGGACGACCGCGCGACCATTCATCGCATCATCTACGACGAGCTTTGCCTGGGCGTGGTGTTGCCCGAGTCGCGCAACGCATATCGCCACATCATGCAAAGCCTGGTGGCGCAGGGGGCACAGGCGATCATTCTTGGCTGCACCGAGGTATCGCTCCTGGTCAGCCAGGAAGACGCGAGCGTTCCGCTGTTTGACACCACGGCAATGCATGCGCTGGCGGCAGCCGATGCGGCGCTGGCAGATTGATGTCTGGATAGTCATTTCGGCTGGCGTAAGCTTGCACACATCTTTGCAGGATCCGCATGATGGCTGGCGCAGTTGCGCAGCACCTCGCAAAAAGCTGAAGCCGTGACAACCGGCGCGTGCCTGCAAGCGCGACGGCACGCCATGCGTCCGGCACACCCGCCGGAATTCGGTTGAGTTCAAGTACACATCAGGAAAGCCCTTTATGACAACACAACTCGAACGCGCCCGGCAATTTCAGGCCCTGCACCAGCGACCCGGCATTTTCGTCATGCCCAACCCCTGGGACGCCGGCAGCGCCAAGCTGTTTGCCTCGCTCGGCTTTGAAGCCATGGCCACCACCAGCCAGGGGCTGGCCAATGCGCTTGGCCGCGTCGATGGCGCGCTGGCCATCAGCCGCGATGAGCTGATCGCCAACTGTCGCCTGATCGCCGATGCGACCGACCTGCCGATCAACGCCGATCTGGAGAACGGCTATGCCGACGACCCGCGCGCAGCGGCCGCCATCATCACGCTTGCGGCCGAAGCCGGCATCGTCGGCGGCTCGATCGAGGATTCGTCCGGCGATCCGGCACGGCCGATCTACGATTTCAACCTCGCCGTCGAACGGGTGGCCGCCGCCGCCGAAGTGGCGCACGCCTTGCCGTTTCCCTTCACCTTCACCGCACGCGCCGAAAACCTGCTGCACGGCCGTCGCGACCTGGATGACACGATTCGCCGCCTCAACGCCTACGCCGAAGCAGGCGCCGACGTGCTTTATGCGCCGGGCCTGCGCAATCTCGACACCATCGCCCAAGTGGCCGCTGCGGTATCGAAGCCACTCAACGTGGTGATGAGTTCCGGCGACCCTGAACTCACGGCACAGCAACTGGAAGCCGCCGGCGTCAAACGCCTGAGCGTCGGTGGCGCGCTGTCGCGCATGGGCCTGGCCGCGGTGCGCGATGCCGCGCGGCAGATGCGTGCCGGCTCGTTCAAATGGGTGGCGCAGACCTTGCCCACCAAGGAATTGAAGGACCTGTTTGGCTGACTTCGTGGCGTACTGCTAGAAAAGCGCTGAATGCGTCCCTGGAATGCAGACTATCGAACGGAAGTTCCTTTCCATTCACCCGGTTGCAAAAGCGGCTCTCTCAACCTACGGACTTACTCAGTGTTTCCGTAGCGGCCTGACGCATCAATCGGGCCAGGCAGGCGCCGCGAATTCCTCGCCATCCCACTGCGTTGGCACCACGATCTTGCCGTCCAGCACATCCTGCGCCAGCGCGCCAAGCCGCGCTTTGATTTCGGCCGGCACGTCGCCGGCTAGCGCCAATCGGCAGAGCGACGGCTCTTCAAGACCTGCCATTCGACGCACGCCGGCTTCAAACCTGTGATGCACGAAATCCTCGATCGCGCGCCACGATGCCCAGCCGGAATCAGCGACGGCCGACGCCAGGAACACATCCGGGTGGGTCGCACACCAATCGATGCCATCACCGATCTGGCGCATGCCCAGTTCCCTGCAGGCACGGATCGCGCCTTCGCGGCCGGCACCCAGCATGGTGAACAGCACATCCGCGCCTGCACGGTGCTGCGCGGCCACACAACGCGCCGCCAACTCGGGCTCATGTTGCGCACCACAAAACGTGCTCAGCAAGCGGGCCCCGGCCGACGCGCAGCGGACACCCGCGGCAAAGGCGGCCCGCCCCTTGAGCCCGGCGCGCACGCGTTCGCCGGACAGGTGACCGAGCACACCTAAGTCGCTGCTCCAGCCGGCGAGCGCGCCGGCGAGAAAGGCAGGCTGTTCGAGCGCAACCTCGTAGCTGCTCACGTTGGGCCCGCAAACCTCGCCTTGCGAAACCGAAAACATCACCTGGGGATAGTCCGCCGCCAGCGCCTCCACCAGCGCCTCGCCTTGCGCACCGTGCAGCACGATCAATGCAGGCTTTGCCTGGGCGATGTCGTGCAGCCGCGCCAGGCGCCATTCAATCGGTGTTTGATCGAACCAGTGGATGGCAATCTCGGCCTCCAGTGTGGCCTGTGCGCGCTGGAACGCGCTAGCCCCCGCGGCCACGAAACTGCCGGCGCCCGGGAGTCCGAAAACAATGCCGGCGATCGCCGGCCGCGGCCCAGTCACGAACGCGAGACGCGCGCGGCTTGCATCAATCGATCTGCGCGCCGGAACTCAAGATCACCGGCCGCCATTTGGCGATGTCGGCACGCACAAACGCGGTGAAATCGGCTGGTGCCTTGAACGATATCGCCATGCCCCACTCGCGCAACTTGTCGCGCACGTCGGTCATTGCGAGCGTCTTCTCGATTTCGGCAACCAGTCGCTTCGACACTTCCTCAGGCAACTTGGCCGGCCCCGAAATGCCGATCCAGTTGTCCACCACAACGTCTGGCAAGCCCTGTTCGACGAAGGTAGGCACCTCCGGTGCCAGCGGCGAGCGCTGCGGACTGGTGATGCCGATCGCGCGCAACTCGCCGCTGCGAATCATGGACAGGTTCGCCGGCAGCGCGTCAACGGCCGCGGGAATGGTGAAGCCGCGCAAATCGGTGATCGCCGCGCTTGAGCCCTTGTAGGGCACGTGCACCATGTCAAAGCCTCCCTTGGCCTTGAGCAATTCACCGGTCACGTGATTGATCGACCCGGAGCCGCCGCTGCCGTAATTGATTTTTCCAGGTTGCGCACGGGCCAGCTTGATGAATTCCTGCAGGGTCTTCGCGGGCAGCTTCGGATTGACCAGCAGCACATGCGGCACCGCGCCCAGCAGCGCGAGATGGGTGAAATCGGCCACGGCGTCGTACCTGATGTTGCGGTTCAAGGTCGGGCCGATGCCGTGCGACCCGACGGTCGAGACCACCAGCGTGTAGCCGTCCGCGGCGGACTTCGCCACCGCGTCGGCGCCGACGATGCCGCCCGCACCAGGCCGGTTTTCAACCACCACCTGTTGCCCCAAGGCGGTGGAAAGCTTGGGCGCGATCAGGCGCGCCACCAGATCGCTGGTACCGCCGGGCGGAAAGGTCACCACCAGTTTGATCGGTTTTCCGGGCCAGCGCCCGTCTTGCGCCGGCGCGGCGGCACAGGCAAGCAAGGCAAATGCAAACGCGAATACCTGGATCATCGGGATGTGGCGCATGGAAACTGTCCTTTCATGTGAGCTTGCCGGGCCGGTTGCGCCCTGCCCTTGATTGGAGAGCAAGAACGAAACCAGAATGGCGACCGCGCGACGCTAAACTATCGTCGACTTCTCGCCTTCATCATAAGGACAAGCGCTCATGCGTGCCAGCCCACAACACCTGTTTGCCGTTTTCGCCGGGCGCATCGACGACGGCGGCTTCATCGAATCGGGCTACCTGGGCGCGCGCGCCGCCTGCGCGCGCGCAGGCTTGGGCTTCACCCATGTCGCCCATGTCGAGATCGAGACCGATGCTCTGGTGGCGGCGATCGACGCCGGCGCGGCCGGCCAACCCGACCTGATGCTGGTGCACGGCGGCCGCAGCGACGAGGCGGTGGCCAGCGCCGCGCCACGGCATCCGGGCATCCGGTTTTTATCGACGCACGGCGAGCGCGCGGGCCCCAATTTCTCGTGCTTCACCATCGCGCAGCCGCAATCCGCCTTCCTGGCCGGCGTGCTGGCAGGCTTGCTCACGCAATCCGGCACCGTCGGCCACCTTTCCGGCATCCGCATCGCTCCGGGGCTGCGCAGCCGCGCAGCTTATGCCGCAGGCGTGCGGCACGCCAACCCGGGGGCGCAACTGCTGACCTGCTTTTGCGGCACCCAGGAAGACAACCAGGTCACCTACCGCGCGGCACGCGCCGAAATCGATGCCGGGGCGGATGTGATCTACACCATGCTCAATGGCGGCAGGCGTGGTGCGATAGAAGCGTGCCGTGAGGGTGGAATCCGGCAAATCGGCAATGTGCGCGACTGGACCGCGGTCGAACCGGAGGTGTTTGCAGGCTCAGCGATCGCCGACACCGGACGCCTGGTGCACGCCTGGATCGACGACGTCGTCAATGGTCGACTCATTGGCGGCGAATTGCGCAAACTGGGCCTGGAAGATCATGCGGCTGTGCGCCTGGCAGTGGCACCCGACGTGCCTGCGCAGATTCGCGTCAAGGTGGACGCGATCGCCCTGCGCCTCAAGGCCGGGCTGATCGCCCTGCCGCTTGAATACGATGGACCGGAATTCGCGTTTTCATGAAAGCTGTAAGTGCGTCGTTGTTCCCGGGCCGGACCGCGCACGCACTTGGCTGGCGTACTTGTCTTGCTCTCGTGCCCGCCCTTCTGCTCCCGGCAGCGCAGCACACGAACGCCGACACGCAGGCCACCGAGGCGCCCGCGCACATCCACAAGGCGGGCGACTTGATCGATGATGTGGTGCCGCAATATTCGACCATCGTCCAGGCGCGCAAGCGCCTGGAGGAACGCGGCCTGTTCTGCACCTGGGGCGGTGCGCAGTTGGTGGAAAGCGTGGGCGCGCGCTTCCTGTTGTGCGGCCTGTCATGCGCCCAATCCAGCGCCGACGGCTGGTGGGTCTATTTGTCCGAGGTGATGGGCAAGGGCGTGCAGTTCATCGAGATCGGCCAGTCCGGCGCCTCGATCATCAAGCCTCATTTGCCCGACGGCTGCCCGCAACCTCCATCCGGTGCCGTGCTGCCGGCACCGGCGCGATAAAGCACCGAGCGCACAGCCCGGCGCTCAAATCACTTGCACGCCCTGCCCCGCGGTCAAGGCAGGGTCGCGCAAGCGCGTCTCGATCCAGTGCGCCACGGCCAGTGTGCGCGCATCGTCGCCAACCCGCCCCACTACCTGCAAGCCCAGCGGCAGGCCATTCGGCCCGACACCGACAGGCACTTGCACGCAGGGTGTGTGCATGAGGCTCCAGGTGCGGTTGAAAACCGGGTCGCCAGTGCTGGCGAGACCGGGCGGCGCCTCACCTGGCGCGCTGGGCACCACCAGCACATCGAAGCCCTCGATCGCCGCTGCGAAGCCGCGCCGACATTGGCGGGCCAGGGCCAGCGCAGCGTCGTAGTCGCCCGCGCCGATGGCCACGCCTTCGTCCAGACGATCACTCAGGCGTTGGCTCAAAAGCGCGCGAAATCGCCGGTGTTCATCGACCAGGCAGGCGGCCATCTCAACGGCGGCGATCACATCCTGCGCCGCATTGATGCCGTCATAGAGCGCGGGCAAGGCAAAATCCCGCACTTGTGCGCCGGCGGCGGACAGGCGCGGCCCGAGTTGTTCGAACAAGGCGCGGGTTTCCGGCAGGGCATGCGGCCATTGCGCGGTCAGGCACAAGCCGATGCGCGGCGCTGCAATCGCCGCGCCAATCGCCAGCGGCCGCCGCGCCAGCGCAGCAACGAAATACGCCGCATCGGCAACGTTGCGGGTAAAGCAGCCCACAGTATCGAGGCAATCGGAAATCGCCTTGACGCCAACCCTTGGCAACAGGCCGAAGCTCGGCTTGTAACCGACCACACCGCAAAATGCCGCCGGCCGGATCACCGAGCCTATGGTCTGGGTGCCGAAGGCCACCGGCACCATGCCATCGGCCACCGCCGCGGCCGAGCCGGACGACGAGCCGCCCGGCGTATGTGCCGGGTTGTGCGGGTTGGTGGTGACGCCCGGAGTGAAGGTGGCGAATTCGGTGGTCACGGTCTTGCCCAGCACCAGGCCGCCCAAGCGTCGCAGCAAGGCCACCACGGCGGCGTCGGCAGCCGGCCGCTGGCCGGCGTAGATCGGCGAACCGTAGGCGGAGGGCATGTCGAAGGTGTCAAACACGTCCTTGACGCCGGCCGGCACGCCGTGCAGAGGATTACCGACCACGCCGGCATCGACGGCACGTGCCTGTGCCAGCGCCACCTGCGCGTCCAGGTGAGCCCAGGCGCGAACCTGTGGCTCGCGCGCTTCGATGCGTGCCAGGCAATCTCGCACCAGCGTTTCGCAGGTAAGCTCACGGCGGCTGATCGCGCCGACGATTTCAATCAGCGAAAGGATGGATGTCATGTGTGGAATTCTCGCCGATGTTGGCTCTGGCAGGGCGCGCGACTCGCGCCCGCGCAAGCAGCAATGCACCTGCGGCCCCCTCACTTCCTGCCGCCACGCGCCGGCCGGCAAGTGCGAGAATCGCGGCAGACGCGCAGATGGAATGCTTTTTGCGTGTAGATTTCAGGCTACTTTCCAGTGCTTTCATTCAACCAAAGGGGCTCCCCGTGAAATCTCGCATCCTCTCCGGCTGTTACGCAGTTTTGCTGGCCACCACCTTGCCGGCGCTTCCAGCGGCCGCCCAGGGCACGCTGCGCATCGGTATGACCGCCTCCGACATTCCGCTGACCACTGGCCAGGCCGACCAGGGCGGGGAAGGCCAGCGCTTCATGGCCCTGACCGTTTATGACGCATTGGTGCATTGGGATTTGACCTCATCGAGCAAGCCTTCGACCCTGATTCCCGGCCTGGCAGCCAGTTGGGCGCCGGACGCCCGCGACAAGACCAAGTGGATCTTCAAGATTCGCGATGGCGCGAAGTTTCATGACGGCTCCGACTTCACCGCCGCCGCCGCGGCGTGGAACCTTGACAAGCTGCTCAACGACAAGTCGCCGCAATACGACTCCAAACAGGCGGCCCAGGGCCGCACCCGTATCCCGTCCATCGCCACCTACCGGGCGGTCGACAAGGGCACGCTGGAAATCATCACCAAGGAACCCGACGCCTTCCTGCCCTACCAGCTTGCGTGGATCGCCATGTCGTCGCCGGCCCATTGGGAAAAGCTCGGCAAGAGCTGGGATGCGTACGCCAAAACGCCCTCCGGCACCGGCCCCTGGAAGCTCACCGCCTGGACCCCGCGCGAGCGCGCCGAACTGGTGCCCAACAAGGCCTATTGGGACAAGACGCGAATTCCGAAACTCGACAAGCTGATCCTGCTGCCCCTGCCCGACGCCAACACCCGCACCGCCGCCTTGCGCTCCGGCCAGGTCGACTGGATCGAAGCACCTGCGCCCGACGCGGTCGGCAGCCTCAAGGGTTCGGGCTTCCAGATCGTCACCAACGCCTATCCGCATAGCTGGGTCTGGCACTATTCGATGCTTGAAGGTTCACCCTTCCTCGACCCCAAGGTACGCAAGGCACTCAACCTGGCGATCGACCGCGACGGCATGAACAAGCTGTTGAACGGCTTGTCGATTCCAGCCAAGGGCTTCATGCCGCCGGGTCACGCCTGGTTCGGCAAGGCGGTGGAGCACAAGTACGACCCGGCCCAGGCGCGCAAGCTCTTGGTCGAGGCCGGCTACACCAGCGACAAGCCATTGACCCTCAAAGTGGTGGTGCCTTCATCCGGTTCCGGCATGATGCAGCCGCTGCCGATGAACGAGTACCTGCAGCAGAATCTCGGCGCGATCGGCGTCAAGGTCAACCTCGAAGTGATGGAGTGGAATACGTTGATCAACGCCTGGCGCGCAGGTGCCCGCGATCCGCTGTCGCGTAGCGGCGTGGCGCTCAACTATTCCTACTTCGTGCAGGACCCGTTCACCGCCTTCGTGCGGCATTTCCAGTCGGAACTGGTGGCGCCCAAGGGCACCAACTGGGGCCACTACAGCAGCAAGGAAATGGATGGCCTGCTGGCCCAGGCGCGCCTGGCGTTCGATCCCAAGGATCAGACCCTGGCACTGCAGAAAATCCACGAGAAGATCGTCGCGGAAGACCTGTTTCTCGATGTCACCCACGACGTGAACGCGCGCGCCATGTCGGCCAAGGTCAAGGGTTTCGTGCAGGCGCAAAACTGGTTTCAGAATTTTTCCTCGATCAGCATGAGCAAGTAGGCACTGCGCTTTTTGAGCCATCGTCGGTCGTTTCCCGCTGACCGACGATGGCCTTAAAATGCCGTATGCCAAAAAAGCTTCCACCCAAAAAACCGGCGCCAGGCGCGCTCAAGCCGAAAACCCTGGCGCTTTTGCGCAAGGTCAGCGTCGCCACCCTGTGTACCCAGCTATTCAAGCGCGGGTTTCGCAATGTATTTATCCAGAACATCACCCGCCTGACCGAGCCCTCCTGCGACAATCTGGTGGGCCCCGCCTTCACCATGCGCAGCATACCGGCGCGTGAAGATCTCGACCAGATCAGCGCTTTCGACAACCCCGATCATCCGCAACGCAAGGGTATCGAATCGGTGCCGCCCGGCCATGTGCTGGTGCTCGACTGCCGCGGCGAAACCCGGGTCGCGTCCGGCGGCGAGATCCTCACTACGCGCCTGATGCTGCGCGGCGCGGCCGGCCTGGTATCCGACGGCCCGGTGCGCGACAGCGGCCAGATCGCGAAACTGGATTTCCCGGTCTATTGCGCCGGCGGCAGCGCGCCGCTCAACCTGATTCACCACCATGCGATCGACCTCAACGTGCCGATCGGCTGCGGTGGCGTCGCTGTCTATCCTGACGACATCATCGTCGGCGATGAAGAAGGCGTGGTGGTGATTCCGCAGCATCTGGCCGATGAAGTCGCACGCGATTCCGCCGAGCAGGAGGTGATGGAAGCCTTTCTGCTCGAGCGCATCCAGGCTGGTGCGGCATTGCCAGGCACCTACCCGCCGAATGCCGCCACCCGCGCAGCCTTCGAGGTATGGCGCCGCGAGCGCGGAAGGTGAGCCCGTCAGCCAAACCACATCGGCGAACACGGGCATACGAACTCACGTCTGGGCGAAACGTTTGAGCCACGCTGACAAGACGCAGCCGAACCCGGTCGCCGGCTTCGCCGACCTGCGTGGTGCAAGTCGACTGGCGATCGATGCGGTGGCGGGTATCACCGATCTGGTCGAGGACATGCACCGCAACATCGCCGGCCTGGCGCCGCCGGTGGGCCGCGCGCCAAGCGGTGGGGCTGGCGGCATTTCCGGCCTGGTGTATCGCAGCGTGCGTGGCGTGACGCGCGCCGTCGGCTTTGGTCTGGACCTGGCTCTGGCGCGACTGACGCCGCTGCTCGGCACGACCCGTTCGTCGCCGCGACGCGAGGCAGTGCTGGCAGCCTTGAACGGTGTGCTGGGTGACTATCTGGCAGCCACCAACAACCCGCTGGCGATCCACATGCAAGTGCGACGCGGCGGCACAGCGCTTGAATTGAGTCGCGCTGCCCTGACCCAGGCGATCCCGCAGGCATCGGCCAAGATTCTGGTGCTGGTGCACGGCCTGTGCATGAACGACCTGCAATGGAAGCGCGACGGCCATGACCACGGCGCCGCGCTGGCAGCCGAACTCGGCTACACCACGCTCTACCTGCATTACAACAGCGGCTTGCATATCTCGACCAATGGCCGTGCGTTCGCCGCGCTGCTGCAACAGGTGCACACAGCCTGGCCGGTGCCGGTCGAGCAGCTGGTGATCGTTGGCCACAGCATGGGCGGGCTGCTTGCGCGCAGCGCCTGCCATTACGCCAAACTGGCGCGTGCCGCCTGGCTCAGGAAACTTGGCGCGCTGGTGTTCCTCGGCACACCACACCACGGGGCGCCCCTGGAACGCGCCGGCAACCGGGTTCACCTGTTGGCCGGGATCAGCCCCTACACCGCGCCGTTCACCCGGCTTGCCAGACTTCGCAGCACCGGCGTCAAGGACCTGCGCCACGGCAACCTGCTCGATACCGACTGGGTCGGAGTCGGCGCCACCCACTTGCCCGATATTCGCAACCCGGTGCCGCTGCCGGCCCGGGTCGCCTGCTACGCGCTCGCGGCAAGCAAACGCGCACAACCCGCGACGGCGCCACGACAGCACCTGGGCGACGGACTGGTAGGGGTCAGAAGCGCGCTCGGCTTGCATGATGACCCGGCACGTACGCTTGCAATTCCTGCCACGCAGCGCAAGATCTGCTACGCGCTGAACCACTTTGATCTATTGAGCAGCGCAGAGGTTTATGCAACGCTGCATGATTGGTTGTCCAAACAGCCGCGAGCCTAGCAGCCTGTCGGGCTTAGGACGTCGAGAGCGAAAATTGGCCCCAGCGAGGACAGTTTTTGCCGAATTCGAAGGCCCATAGCC
>JAYTDE010000045.1:0-2279 GCA_043736195.1 Burkholderiales bacterium
AAACGCTGAACAAGTCCCTGGAATGCGGACTCTCGAACGAAGAGTCGTGTCAATTCAACATGCTGCAAAAGTGACTTTCCCGACCTACGGACTTGTTCAGTGTTTTCTTTACGCAACCTGCGCGTCGAACCCTCGCAACGCCAACGCCACTACGCGCGGCACGGGCTTGGCACCCGACTCGTAATAGGCCACTGCCCGGCGCGACAAGCCCAGACAGTGCGCCGCTTCGGTCAGCGATATTCCGTGCGCCGCGCGCCACGCCGTAAAGTCGACCGCTCCGGCCTGCGTTGCCTGCTCCCGCGCCAGACGCCAAACCGCGTCCGCGCCAATCTCAATCTCGTCACCCTCGGGCCCACCCCACGATAAGGAATGACCCCATTCGCCCGGCTTGACGGTGGCGAAGCGCGCTTTCCTGCGCGCGGGCGCAAGCGCGGTATGCTCCTTGAGCGCTTCACCCACGTCCACTTGGTCGATCCGTCCGGTAGACCAGATGACTTCAACTTGATATTGCTTCAGCGCGCGCGCCGATTTGATGGTGGGCAGCTTCATGAATTCAGTTCCTTCCAGCGTAGCCGTAGCAATTCCTGATGTTCCTTGGCCCACGTCAGCGCCTAAACGAGCAACATCCGATCAACACTGCCCGCGATCACGGCCAACCTGACAACCGACACGCTGCAGCGTCCATCCGGCGACTCCACATGAAAGTGCGGCTCGCCATGATCATTCGCGACCATGGCGATTTTTCCGTTCGAGAGCCTCTTGAGCGTAGGCACGAAGTAGTATAGTGCATGCTATGCACCATTTCAAGCGATCGAATGGTGCCGTCTGATCGTTCGGACCAGAGGCGCTGTTGCGTGGCGGCGATTTGTGCCGGCCGGCTATGCCAGGATCAAGAACATCATCCGCCCCGTCGAGATCGCGGCACTGACGAAAGCATTCAACAACGTGACGGGCTACGATCGCAACTTGCCGGAAGCGCGCCGCTGAACGTTGCAGGGAGTACATGCATGACAGAGCAACCCGTACTGATCGACACCAATGCACGCGGCGTGCTGCGCCTCACGCTCAATCGCCCCGAGGTCAACAACGCCTACAACAGCGCGATGATCGACGCGTTGATCGCCGGTTGCGCCGGCGTGCGCGCCGATCCGCATGTGCGCGTAGTCCTCGTCAGCGGCAACGGCAAGCACTTCCAGGCCGGCGCCGATCTGAGCTGGCTGGATGCCGTGCGACCGCAAGGCGCGGCGGCCAACCTCGATGCTTCCGAGCGCACCGCGCGCGCCGTGTGGGGGCTCAACACCCTGCCGGTGCCGACCGTAGCCCTGATCCAGGGCGGCTGTTTCGGCGGCGGCACCGGCATCGCCGCTGCCTGCGACGTGGTGATCGCGGCCGACAACGCAATGTTCTCGATTTCCGAAACGCGCTGGGGCATGAGCCCGGTGATCATCCTGCCGCAACTGGCGGATGCCATCGGCGTGCGCCACCTGCGGCGCTATGCGCAGACCGGTGAGCGCTTCGGCGCCGAGGAAGCCAGGCGCATTGGACTGGTGCACGAAGTGGTGCCACTGGCCGAACTGGAAGCGGCCGGCGCGAAGGTGGTCGACGCGCTGCTGCGCAACGCACCGGGCGCCAACGCCGCCACCAAGGCCGCCACCCTGCGCCACGCCTGGGCGCAGGTGAACCATGCGAACTTCGCTGCCATCGTGGCCGAGCACGCCGCCGGGCGGCAGTCGATCGAGGCCGCCGAGGGCATGGCCTCCTTCCACCAGAAGCGCGACGCCGCCTGGTATCGAAAGGCCTGAGCGGTCAACCATGGCGGCAGCGCCGCGTTATTGGATGACATGGCGCAGATGCGCCATCGAACCACCACCAGGGAGATGAGCCATGCGTACCACCACAGCAATCCTGTTCGCAAGCTTTCTGGGGCTCTCTTCAGGCGCATTCGCCGCCACGCCAACCGACAGCGTCGCGCGCGAAGCGCGCATGAGCGAAGCCTTGAAGAACCACCGCGCAGCCACGGCCGGCGCCCCGGTTCAGGTAAAAGCCACCAAGGCACCGGTGACAAAAAAGCATAAGGCCGCGAAAAAGCGCAGTGCCAAGAAACAGCATGCGCGCGCGGCCCAGAGCCGGGCGGTTGCCGTCAAAGCAACGCCCGCAAGCGCCAAGTAGAGCAATCGCAATCTCTTGACGCCCGCCACCGCGGGCGTTTTTTCATGCACAGATCAGGTCCGCCGCCTTCTCCGCGATCGCCACCACCGCCGCGTTGGTGTTGCCCGACA
>JAYTDE010000046.1:0-3100 GCA_043736195.1 Burkholderiales bacterium
GGCTGACGCTGAAGAAATTCGAACAGCAAAGCGGGATTCGAGTCACTTTTCTGGAAAGCGGCCAGGCGATGCCGGTGCCGGCGGACGAGCAGGTGCAGATCCTGCACATCATCGGCGAGGCGCTGTCGAACGTGCGCAAGCACGCGGGCGTAAGCGAGGTCAGCGTGAGCCTCAAGCGCGGGCCGGTCTATACCTTCGAGGTCGGCGACGACGGGCGCGGTTTCGAGTCTGGCAACAGCGCGGCTTCCGAACTGCACGTGGGTCTCAAGATCATGCAGGAGCGGGCGCGGCGCGCCGGCGCGGCCGTCACGGTGACAAGCGAGCCTGGGCGCGGCACCCGGGTGACGCTGTCGATGCCGGTGGCGCCGGCCCACCAGGCCGCTGCGGCCTGAAGCACAAAGAGGAAGACATGGGCATACGCATTCTTCTGGTGGACGACCACAAGCTGTTCCGGCGCGGCCTCCTGGCGCTGTTGCGCGGCGAGCCCGATTTCGAGGTTGTGGGCGAAGCCGGCGACGGGGTCGAAGGCATCAAGCAGGCTGCAGCGCTTAAACCCGATGTCGCGTTGCTGGACCTGCACATGCCGGGCATCACCGGCGTGGACGCACTGGCCGGGATGCGCGAGCTGGCGCCGGGCGCGCGCATCCTGATGCTGACCGTCTCCGAAGACGGCGCCGACCTGATGGCGGCATTGCGCGCCGGCGCCTGCGGCTACCTGCTCAAGAACATCGACGGCGAATTTCTGACCGACGCGATCCGCCGCGCGGCGCGCGGTGAATCGGTGGTGTGCGCCGAACTGACGGGAAAGCTGGTCGATGGCGTGCGCGACACCGCAGGCGGTGAAGCGCATGGCCTCAATGTCCTGAGCCCGCGCGAGCGCGACATCGTCAGCCACATCGCCAGCGGCTGCAGCAACAAGGAGATCGCCCGTTTACTTGGCGTGGCCGAGAGTACGGTGAAAATCCACGTGCAACACGTCATGCGCAAGCTCAAGCTTTCCAGCCGGGTGCAGATCGCCGTGCTGGCGGCGGGCAGCGGCGCGCCCGCGCGCCAGGCGGCGCTCAGGCCGTAGGGCCCGCGTCTTTCACGCCAGCGGTAGGCCACCATGTTCAAGCACATTCTGATCCCGATCGACGGCAGTGAATTCTCCGACCTGGCCATCGAGACCGGCGTGCGATTCGCGCGCTCGATCGGCGCGCGCCTCACCGGCTTTATTGCCGAACCGGAGGTGACGGTACCGAACCTGCCGGGATTTGTCGGCCGTGAGGCTGGCGCCGGCGGCGGCGCCGGGTTCAAGCCGCGCCTGCATGCGCAGTCCGCGCTGGATCGCATCGCTACCAGCGCCGCCGCTGCCGGCGTGAGGTTCGCCATCGACACCGTCGCCGACAACGATGCTGCTAGAGCGATTGTCGCGGCGGCCGAACGCCATGGTTGCGACCTGATCGTGATGGCCTCGCGTGACAGGCACGGCCTGGATCACCTGCTGCACGGCAGCGCCACTGGCGACGTGCTGAGCCGGACCACGATTCCGGTGCTGGTGCTGCGCTGACGCCAGCGCGTTGCGGTGCTGCGCGGCCGTCAGGCTGCACATTGCAGCAACGCCTGCGCATAGTTCTTTCGAACTATGCCGCATCCCCCCGATGATTCCGGCCCTGCCCCCATCAGGTGAATAGGCGGCACGCCGCCCGCGGCCTACATTGGCATGCATGTCAATCGGGGAGTGATTCATGGCAAGCACACAAAGAGGCAAGGCGGCGTCGACACTTGTCATCAGCACGCTGGCTTTCACCATCTGCTTCGCGATCTGGATGATGTTCGGCGTGATCGGCATTCCGATCAAGAAAACCCTTGGCTTGAACGCCACCGAATTCGGCCTCCTGGCCGCCACCCCGGTACTCACCGGGTCGCTGATCCGCGTGCCGCTCGGCCTGTGGACCGATCGCTACGGCGGGCGCATCGTGTTTTTCATCCTGATGTTGTGTTGCGTGGTGCCGATCTGGCTGATCGGCTACGCCACCCAGTACTGGCACTTCCTGGTGCTGGGCCTGTTCGTCGGCATGGTCGGCGGCTCGTTTTCGGTCGGCACGCCCTACGTCGCGCGCTGGTTCAAGAAAGACCAGCAGGGCTTTGCCATGGGTGTGTTCGGCGCCGGCAATTCGGGCGCCGCCCTCAACAAATTCGTCGCACCGGTGATCGTGGTGGCGATCGGCGAGAACACCACCATCGCGCATCGCTCGATCGTGCACGGGCCGTGCACGGTGGGCAGTTTCGTGTTCGTCGGCTTCAATTCGGTGCTGTTCAACTGCGTGGTGCACGACTATGCGGTGGTGCGCCATAGCTGCGTGATCGACGGCCGGGTGATTCCCGAGCGCTTCTACGTGCCCTCGTCGACCAAGGTCAACTACGACACCGACCTGTCGACATTGCCGCGGGTGACGCCCGAAGCGGCAGGGTTTTCCGAAGACGTGGTGCGCACCAATCTGCAGCTGGCGCGCGACTACCGGCGCATCCAGAACGAATTTTGAAGTCGGTGGATGGCGCGCGGCCGGTATCGCGCGCTCAGGACAGTTGCAGCGTGGCGCCGTTGCGGTCAAACGCCAGAAAGTTGCCGATGCGGCCCTGTTTGATGGATTCGACCATCATCTTGAGAGGCTGAGCAGCCTCGTCGGTGCCGGGCGCAATCCCGGCGCGCCCGGACATGCTGGTGACAAACAGCATCTGCCATTCGATTCCGGTGCTCTTCGATTCCTCGACCAGGCCGTCGAAGGTCGCTTGCTCGGCGGGCAATTTGTCGACGCACATCATCGGTGTCAGGGCGCCGCCTTCACCGGCGGCGAATCCGGCCTTCTGCGCCGCCGTGGCATCGTCCGGCAGTTCCGCGCGGGCGAATACGAACAATAGCCGCTGCGGTTCGGCCTGGGCGTGGGTGGCCTGGATCAGATCGGCATAGCTTGTGATACTCATTGTTCGGCACACCTGATGTCGAGAGTTGTGGCATCGTACGCCCGCGGCACTGTTGCCGCCATGAAAAAGTGCAGGTTCACGGAAAAATGGAGAAGGCAATGCGAAAGGTCTTTAGTGTAGCGAGCCTGCTGCTGGC
>JAYTDE010000047.1:0-3041 GCA_043736195.1 Burkholderiales bacterium
GATGATCCTGTACGTGATCTCGGTGGGCTTGTCGATCACCATGGGCCTGATGGGCTTCACCAACCTGGCCCACGGCGTGTTCGCGATGGCTGGCGGCTATATCCTGATCGTCGCGTTGTCGCGTTTCGGCCTGCCGTTTCCGCTCGCGCTGGCACTGGCATTCGTGCTGGTCGCAGCGGCAAGCGTGGTGCTGGAGCGCCTTTTGTATTCACGCCTGTATGGTGCGGCCGAACTGGAGCAGGTGCTCTTCACCATCGGCCTGATCTTCATGTCGGTGGCGGTGGCGCGCCTGATCTTCGGCACCCTGCAACTGCCGGTGGTGCTGCCGGACTACCTCAAGGGGCAATTCGCGCTCTTCGGGCGTGATTTTCCGGCGTATCGGGTATTCCTGATCCTGTTTTCAGCCGCCATGATCGCCGCCCTGTGGTTCGGCATCGAACGCACGCTGTGGGGCGCGATGGTGCGCGCCGCGGTCGACAATCGCGCCATGGCGCAATCGATCGGCATCAACACGCGCCGCCTGTTCACGGTCACCTTTGCCATCGGCAGCGGCCTGGCTGGCCTGGGCGGTGCCTTGGGTGCGGACATCGTGGCGATCCAGCCGACCTATCCATTCGAGCAACTGGTGTATTTCCTGATCGTGGTGTCGGTGGGGGGCCTGGGCAGCCTGCGCGGGCCGTTCATCGCAGCCCTCCTGATCGGCATCACCGATACCGCCTGCAAGTATTGGTTGCCGGAATTTGGCGCGTTCTTCATCTACGTTGCAACCATCGGCCTGTTGCTCTGGCGGCCGGCCGGCCTGCTTGGAAAACGCGCATGAAACATACGGTGGGTTACAACGCCGATGCGCGCCTGCGCTGGACCGAGTGGCTGCCGTGGGTGGCCGCAGTGGCGGTGTTTTTCCTGTTGCCGGACTACCTGTCGCTCGGTGCGCGGGTGCTGACCTACATCCTGTTTGCGCTGTCGCTGGATCTGATCCTGGGCTATGTAGGCATCATCACCCTGGGCCATGCCGCGTTTTTCGGCCTCGGTGCCTACGTGGCCGGAATCCTGTCGGCCAAATTGGGGTTGACCGATCCCGTATTGCAGATGCTTGTGAGCGCTCTGGCCGCAGGCCTGCTTGGGCTGGCCACTGGCGCAGTGATATTGCGCACGCACGGCCTCACCCAGCTCATGCTTACCCTGGCGATCGCCGCACTGTGTCTGGAAATCGCCAACAAGGCGACGCCCCTGACCGGCGGTGCCGATGGCCTGTCGGGTGTGGTGATCGCGCCGATCCTGGGCCTGTTCAAGTTCGACCTCTATGGCAAGACCGCGTACCTTTGGTGTCTTGGCGTGCTTTTCGTCAGCTGGTGGCTGGTGCGGCGGCTGATTTACTCGCCGTTTGGCGCCAGCCTGGCAGGGATTCGGGAAAACAGTGTTCGCATGCACGCCATCGGCGCCCCCGTTTACGCGAGGCAGTTGCTGGTGTACACGCTTTCGGCCACCCTGGCCGGCGTGGCCGGCGCGCTTTTGACCCAGACCAGCCAGTTCGTCGGCCTGAATGTGCTCGGCTTCGAGCCCTCCGGCGAGTTGCTGGTAATGCTGATTCTCGGTGGTGTCGGGCGCCTGTACGGCGCGTTTATCGGGCCACTGGTGTTCCTGGTGGCGCAGGATTACCTGGCCAAGCAGTTTCCCGAGTACTGGTATTTCGGCATCGGGCTGCTGCTGGTCATCGTGGTGCTGTTCGCGCGCGGCGGCATCCTGGGCATCAGCGATGCGCTCATCGCCAGACTGCGGGGCCGCACATGAGCACAGCCCTTGAAACCCGCGGCCTGTGCAAGAGTTTTGGTGCGCTGACCGTCGCGGCCAACATCGATTTCAAGCTCGAATCCGGTGCCCGCCATGCGCTGATCGGCCCCAACGGCGCCGGCAAGACCACCTTCGTCAACCTGCTTACCGGGCGTCTCGCACCTTCGTCCGGCAGCATCCTGCTGGCCGGCGAAGACGTCACCTCCCTGGCGCAATCCGGGCGCGTCAAGCGCGGGCTCGGCCGCACCTTCCAGATCAATACCCTGTTCGGCAACATGAGTGTTCTGGACAACGTGGCGCTGGGTGTGGCCGAACGCCACGGTAGCGCAGGCCGCTTGTGGAAGCCGGCGAGCAGCTTTTCGGCGGTGCGCGACGAGGCGCTTCAACTGCTGGCCATGCTGGGCATTGCCGACGAGGCCGACCGTACAGTGCAGGGCCTGCCGTACGGCAAGCAGCGGCTGGTCGAGATCGCCATCGCGCTTGGTTTGAAGCCGCGCGTCCTGCTGTTGGACGAGCCGGCGGCGGGCGTGCCCTCGCTTGAATCCGGGCGCATCCTGGAGGCGCTGGACAGCCTGCCTGCGGAGATCGCGATCCTGATCATCGAGCATGACATGGACCTGGTGTTCCGCTTTGCCAAACGCATCACCGTGCTGGTGCAGGGCGAAGTGCTGTGTGAAGGCACGCCGGACGAAATCGCCAATGATGTGCGGGTGCGCCAGGTGTATCTCGGGGAACAGCATGTCTGACGCGCTGGTGGTCGACAACCTGCGCAGCGGCTACGGGGCCACCGTCGTGTTGGAAGATGTCGGCTTCACCCTGCCCGAGCGCGGTTCGCTCGCGGTGCTGGGGCGCAACGGCGTCGGCAAGACCACACTCCTGGCCAGCATCATGGGCCACAGCACCTTCCATGGCGGGCGCATCGCGTATCGCGGCAAGTCGATCGAGCGCATGCCGGTGCACGAGCGGGCACGGCTTGGCATAGGTTACGTGCCGCAGACCCGCGATATTTTTCCTTCGCTGACGGTCGAGGAAAACCTGGTGGTTGCCGGGCGGCCGGGCCGCTGGTCTCTCAAGCGCGTCTACGAGTTGTTCCCGCGCCTGGCCGAGCGGCGCTCCCACATGGGCAACCAGATCTCCGGCGGCGAGCAGCAGATGTTGTCGATGGGCCGTGCTCTGATGGGCGACCCGGCGCTGCTGCTGTTGGACGAGCCGCTCGAAGGCCTTGCACCGCTGATCGTGGTGAGCCTGCT
>JAYTDE010000048.1:0-1581 GCA_043736195.1 Burkholderiales bacterium
TCTGGTCAAGTCGGGCGTGACCGCGATTGCTTATGAGACGGTCACTGGGCCTGGCAATTCGCTCCCGCTGCTCAAGCCGATGAGCCAGGTTGCGGGGCGGATGTCGATCCAGGCCGGGGCGACCGCGCTGGAGAAGGCGCATGGCGGGCGCGGAGTGCTGCTGGGCGGCGTGCCCGGGGTGCTGCCGGGCAAGGTGCTGGTGATCGGCGGCGGCGTGGTCGGCTTCAACGCGGCGCAGATGGCGGTCGGCCTTGGCGCGGATACCACGATCCTCGACCGCGATCCCGAAGTACTCGAAAAGCTCGGCATCCATTTCGAAAGCCGCGCCAAGACGCTGTTTTCGAGCCGCGCGAACATTCAGCAGATGCTGTGCGAGGCCGACCTGGTGATCGGCGCGGTGCTGGTCCCCGGCGCGGCTGCGCCCAAGCTGGTGACGCGCGAAATGCTCGGCTGCATGCGGCCCGGCGCAGTGTTGGTCGACGTGGCGATCGACCAAGGCGGGTGCTTTGAAACCAGCCATGCGACGACGCACGCCGACCCGACTTATGTGGTGGATGGGGTGGTGCATTACTGCGTGGCCAATATGCCCGGCGCGGTGGCGCGCACGTCGACCTTTGCACTGAACAATGCCACCATCGGGCATGCTTTGGCGCTGGCCGACAAGGGGTGGAAGGCGGCGATGCGCGCCGACCGGCATTTGCAGAACGGCCTGAACGTATGCGCTGGCAAGGTTACGCACCCGGCCGTGGCGGCTGCCCTGGGTCTTGCGCATCAAGACGCGGCCTCGATGCTTTAGTGGCCTGGCCCCATCCGGGCCGTTGGTCAGCCGTCAGCGGTGATGCGAGAAACGAGTTGTTCCATCACCAGATTGGCGTTCTCGTTTTCGATCTGGCAGGTGCCTGCTGCCGTGTGTCCGCCACCTCCATAGCGCAGCATGAGGTGTCCGATGCTGGTCTTGCTGCTGCGGTCCAACACCGATTTTCCCACCGCGAACACCGTGTTCTGCCGATTCAGGCCCCAGATGATGTGCATGGAGATATTGATCTCGGGAAACAAGGCATAGATCATGAAGCGGTTGGTGACCCAGATCGTGGACTCCTGGCGCAAATCGAGCACCGCCAGGTTTTTGTGCACTCGCGCGCAGCGCACGATCTGCTCGCGCGCTTTTTCGGCATGACCGAAGTACATGTTGACGCGCTCTTGCACGTCGGGTAGGCGAAGAATTTGTTGGATGCTGTGATCGCGGCAATAGGCGATCAGGCTCATCATGAACGAGTAATTGCTGATCGGAAATTCGCGAAAGCGGCCCAGGCCCGTGCGCGAATCCATCAGATAGCTCAACAACACCCACCCGTCGGGCCAGAGGATGTCGTCGCGCGTGAACTGGGCCGAGTCGGCCTTGTCAACCGCCGCCAGCATCTCTTCTGAAATGCCCTGGAAGCGCTCCTTGCCGCCGTAGTGGCGGTAAATCACGCGTGCGGTCGATGGCGATTTGGCGTCGTTGATGAAATTGGGCGCTTTGGAGGTGCGCACCACCTCGGAATCATGGTGGTCGAATGCAAGATGCGCATGCGCCACATA
>JAYTDE010000049.1:0-3296 GCA_043736195.1 Burkholderiales bacterium
TCGCCGGTCGACATGGTGGGCCTGGCCCTGCAACTGGGCGCGACTTTCGTGGCGCGCAGTTTCTCCGGCGACAAGGCGCAGCTGGTGCCGCTGATCGAAGCGGCGATCGCCCATCGAGGCGCGGCCTTCATCGATGTGGTGTCACCCTGCGTGGCCTTCAACAATCATCCGGGTTCGACCAAGAGCTACGACTATGTGCGTGAGCACAACGAAGCGGTCAATCGCATCGACTTCATGCCCAAACGTGAGGAAATCACCACCGACTACGCGCCCGGCACGCTGCAGGAAGTGGTGCAGCACGATGGTTCGGTGCTGCGCCTGCGCAAATTGCACGCCGACTACGATCCCAACGATCGCATCGGCGCGATGAACTTCCTGCAGGAACACCAGGCCCGCGGTGAAGTGGTGACAGGGCTTCTGTACGTGAATCCGGAACCCGAAGACCTGCACATTTACGCCAACACGGTCGATGTGCCGCTCAGCATGTTGAACGAGCAGGTGCTGTGCCCCGGCAAGGCGGCCTTGGACAAGATCAACGCTTCGCTGCGTTGACTGCTGCGCTGATCGCCGCGATTCAAGCGAGGGCCGCACCCAGGCCGGTCAGGCCCAGGGTTTCCGGTGCGATCGCGTCGATCAGGTCGTTGGCCTGGTGGAAGTCGCGGCCGTAGGCGCCGCCGGCCAGCGCGATACAGCCTTCGGTGATGGGCGCGGGCACACCGGCCAAGCGTGCCATGCGCGCATTGAACACCAGCCCATAGGGCACATCCTCGGTGATGTAGCGGGTATCGAGCGTGGCTGGCCCGTTCGGGCTGCCCAGATTGGCGTGCACCCAGCCGCACTGGTCGCTGAAATCGATCATCGGCGCGCCGAACGAGTGATGGAAATGCTGCTCGATGCTGCGCACCGTGAGGCCGAAGGCATGTGCCACCGCCAGGCGTTCGCGATCGAGCGCCACGGTCAGGCGTGCGGTGGCGCCGGCCATGTGGTCATACTGGGTCCAGGTTTCACCGCGTTCCATGCGCGACAGGTTGGCCAGTGCCAGCGGAACATGGGCCACCGGGTTGGTTTGCGACAATGAAATCGCCAGCAGGTCCGTCTGCGCGGCGAAGCGGTCGCCGAATAGAGCCTGCGCCAGTTCCAGCGCGCGCGGCGTGTTTGTCGCGGGCAAGGCAGCGAGTTCGAGACGATCGCGCAGGGCCAGCAGGCGCACCGCGGCCGGTCCGGTCTTGCGCGCGGTCATGACGGTGGTGCCGAAGCCGGCGATCAGGCAGCCCACGCCGCGCTGTGCCAGCAATTGGCCCAGCAACAGGCCGCCCAGGCTCAGCATCGGCATCAGGAACACCGCCTGACCGGTCACAAGATAGTCGGCGCAGGCGCGCAGCAGCGCGGCATGGCCATAGGCCGGGACCGCCACGATGATCACCTCCGTGCCCTCGATGGCCGCAGCCAGCGTGCGCGCGGTCGCGACCAGTACCGCGGCCGTAAGCGCGCCACTCGCGGTGAGGATGCCGTGTTGAAGTCCGTCAATGCCACGCCCCGACGGCGACCACAGCGTCACGTGATGTGCCTGCCCCAGCAGCGCCGCACTGGCAAGCGCAATGCTGCCGGTGCCGAGAATGGCGATCTTCACGCCAGTGATCAGTCGATCTTGGCGCCGGAGAAGCGCACCACTTCGCTCCACTTGCGGGTTTCGTCGTCCAGATACCTGGCGAAGTCTTCCGGCGTCCCGCCCAGGGCTTCAACCCCAAGGTCGGAGTAGCGTTTGATGAGGCCCGCATCCTTGAGCGCTACATTGATCTCGCGATTCAGGCGCATGACAATCGGGCGCGGCGTCCCGACCGGCGCCAGGATGCCAAACCATGCCGAGGACTCCAGCCCCGGCATGCCGGCCTCGGCACTGGTGGGCACATTGGGCAAACCGGCCAGGCGCTTCGGCGCCAGCACCGCGATCGGCCGCACCGCGCCGGAGCGCGCATGCTGGGCGATGCCGGGCACCAGCTGAAACATCAGTTGCAACTGGCCGGACATCAGGTCGATGGTGGCCTGGCCGACCTGCAGGTAGGGCACATGGGTCATCTCGGTGGCGCTCATCTTGCGGTACAGCTCGCCGGCCAAATGCATCGAGCTGCCGTTACCGGAAGAACCGAAGTTGAGCTTGCCCGGGTTGCTTTTCACATAGCTGGTGAATTCGCCCAGCGTAGTGACCGGCAAGGACGGGTGGACCACCAGGATATTCGGCACCGATGCATACAAGGCCACCGGCAGCAGGTCCTTCCTGGGATCAAACGGCATGGACTTGTAGAGCGCCGGATTGGTCGCCAGGGTTCCTGACGAGGCCGCCACGATGGTGTAGCCGTCCGCCGCAGCCCGCACCGCCTCCAGCGTTCCGACGTTGCCATTGGCCCCCGGCTTGTTTTCGACCACCACGTTGTGCCCGAGGGTGCGACCCAGCGCTTCGGCCAGCATGCGCGTGACCGGGTCGACCGTGCCCGCGGTCGGAAAGGGAATGATCAGCTTGACCGGCTTGACCGGATACTCCTGTGCCTGGGCCGGGCTCACGCCGCAGGTGATCAATGCGCAGCAGAGGGCGACGAGACTTACGGTGAGTCGATGCAAGGCGGACTCCGGGTGGGCAAGAAAGTATGATTGGAACACAAGCCGTACCCATGGAGATTGGCGCGCCGCCCTTGGCTCCCCAGTTCAACCAAATCGTGGGTCCTTCCCGGAAAAAACACCATGAGCAGAAAAATCGACGAAAACGCCGCGCGCGAAGCCTTTGAGCGGGCGATTTCCGAGCACCAGCAGGAATTCGGGCGTTTCTTTCTCGCACGCCTGCTCGGCCTTACGGTCAGCTACCCCGATGCCGATACCTGCGTGGTGGAATTCGACGCCCTTGATTTCATGTTCAACCCGCAGGGCACGGTGCACGGCGGAGTGATCGCCACGGTGCTCGATATCTCGATGGGGCACCTACTGCAAAAAGTGGTCGGGCCGGGCATGACCCTGGAGATGAAAACCCAGTTCCTGCGGCCGGCGCGTGTCGGTCGCCTGCGTGCCGAGGGGCGCTTCCTCAAGAAAGGAAAATCGATCAACTATCTCGAAACGCGGCTGACCGATGCCGAAGGCAGTTTGCTTGCGGTGGCCAATTCCACCTGGCAGTTGTTGCCCGGAGGGGCTGGCACCCCTTAAGCATGTCGATGAATCAGCGGGTCAGCGCGACCGCGTCAAGCCAGCAACACCGGAAACACCTTCGAATCCAGCATCGCGCCAGGCAAAGGCCCGTCCATCTCGGGCGG
>JAYTDE010000050.1:0-3360 GCA_043736195.1 Burkholderiales bacterium
CTCGGCGCCACGGCCGCGCTTCAACACGCGATTGCGGTAGATGTCGGCAACCACGTCACCATCACCACCGAGCAGCGCCTTGGTCGAGCACATCTCCGCACATGCCGGGAGTTTGCCTTCGGCCAGACGGTTGCGCCCGTATTTTTTCCATTCGTCGTCCGAATGGTCCTTTTCCGGGCCGCCTGCGCAGAAGGTGCACTTGTCCATCTTGCCACGCAGGCCGAAGGCGCCTGCCTGCGGAAACTGCGGTGCGCCGAACGGGCATGCGTAGAAGCAATAGCCGCAGCCGATGCACAGGTCCTTGTCGTGCAGCACCACGCCTTCGTCGGTCTTGTAGAAGCAATCGACCGGGCACACCGCCATGCAGGGCGCGTCGGAGCAATGCATGCATGCCACCGAGATCGACTTTTCACCCGGCACACCGTCATTGATGGTGACCACACGGCGCCGATTCACGCCCCACGGCACTTCATGTTCCTGCTTGCATGCAGTCACACAGCCGTTGCACTCGATGCAGCGCTCGGCATCGCACAAAAATTTCATCCTAGCCATGTCGATGTCTCCTGGTCAGACCACTTTTTCGACGTTGCAGATCGTCGTCTTGGTTTCCTGCATCATGGTCACGCGATCGTACCCGTAGGTGGTGGCCGTGTTGACCGCCTCGCCGCGCACGATAGGTTCGGCGCCGGTCGGATAAAACGCTTTCATGTCCTTGCCTTGCCACCAACCCGAAAAATGGAAGGGGATGAAACAGGTCAGCGCATCGACACGCTCGGTCACCATCGCCTTGACCTTGATCTGGGCGCCGGTGGGCGACTTGACCCACACCATGTCGCCGTTGCGGATGTTGCGATCGTTGGCCGCCTTGGGGTTGATCTCGATGAAGTTTTCCTGCTGCAATTCGGCAAGCCAGGGGTTGGAGCGGGTTTCCTCGCCGCCACCTTCATACTCGACCAAGCGCCCCGAAGTAAGCACCAGCGGAAACTTTTCGTAGGTCTTGTCGGCAATGGCTTTTTGCTGCACCGACTTGAACAGGGTCGGCACGCGCCAGAAGTTCTTGACGTCGTCATGGGTCGGATACTTGGCCACCATGTCGGGCCGCGTCGAGTACAGCGCCTCGCGGTGCTGCGGCACGCCATCCGGGAAGTTCCACACCACCGCACGGGCCTTGGCATTGCCGAAAGGGTGGCAGCCATGGTTCTTCATGAATACCCGCATCATGCCGCCGGAAAGATCGGTCTTCCAGTTCTTGCCTTCGGCTTCCTTCGCCTCGGCTTCGGTCAGCTCATTCCACCAGCCCAGCTTCTTGAGCAGGACATGATCGAGTTCAGGGTAACCGGTGGTGATGTCGGCGCCCTTCGAATGCGAACCGTCCTCCGCCAGCAGCGATACACCTTCGCGCTCGACACCGAAATTCGCGCGGAAGTTGCCGCCACCGTCCATCACATGCTTGGAGGTGTCATACAGATTGGGCGAGCCCGGATGTTTCATCTCCGGCGTGCCGTAGCACGGCCAAGGCAGGCCGAAATACTCGCCGTCGCACGGCCCCCCCTTCGCGCGCAGGGTCTTCACATCGAAGGTGTGCATATTTTTCATGTGCAGCTTGAGGCGCTCGGGCGATTGCCCGGTATAGCCAATGGTGAAGCAGCCGCGATTGATTTCGCGCAGCACGTCTTCGATCACCGGTTCCTCGTACTTGCCGTTCGCTGTCTTGACCACCGCGATGTTCTGCTTGCCGTCACGCTTGCCGACAAACTGGTCGGCGAAGCCCAGTCGCTTGGCGAATTCATACATGATGGCGTGGTCGGTCTGCGAATCGAACAGCGGATCGATCACTTTCTCGCGCCACTGGATCGAGCGGTTCGATGCGGTGGCTGAACCGGCGCATTCCATCTGTGTCGCCGCCGGCAACAGGTACACCACCTGCTTGGGATTGCGCGATTCCGAGGGCATCGCGATCATCGCCGCGGTGGCGCTCGGATAGGGGTCGATGACCACCATCATGTCGAGCTTGTCCATGGCCTTCTTCATGTCGAGGCCGCGGGTTTGCGAGTTGGGAGCATGGCCCCAGTAAAACATCGCCTTGACCGCCTTTTCCTGATCCAGCTTGTCATCGGATTCGAGCACCGCATCGACCCAGCGCGAGACGGTGGTACCGGATTTCTCCATCATCGCCTGCGACGCGTACTGCGCCTTGATCCACTCGTAATCGACATTCCACACTCGCGCCCAATGCTTCCACGAGCCGGTCGCCAGGCCGTAGTAGCCGGGCAGCGAATCCGGATTGGGGCCGACGTCGGTGGCGCCCTGCACGTTGTCGTGGCCACGGAAAATGTTGGCGCCGCCGCCCGAAACGCCGATATTGCCCAGTGCCAGTTGCAGGATGCACGAGGCGCGCACCATCGCATTGCCGATGGTGTGCTGGGTCTGCCCCATGCACCAGACAATGGTCGAAGGCTTGCTCTTGGCGAACATCTCCGCCACTTTGTACAACTGCTCGGGGCTGACGCCGGTTGCCTCCTCAACCGCCTTCGGATCCCACTTGGCCAGCACGTCTTCGCGCACTTTCTCCATGCCGTAGACACGATCGTTGATGTACTTCTTGTCTTCCCAGCCGTTCTTGAAAATGATGTGCAGCATGCCGAACAGGAACGGGATGTCGGTGCCTGAGCGGATCCGCACGAATTCATCAGCCTTGGCCGCGGTACGCGTGAAGCGCGGGTCGACTACGATCATCTTGGCGCCGATCTCGCGTGCATGCAGCGCGTGCAGCATCGATACCGGGTGCGCTTCGGCGGCGTTCGAGCCGATATACAGCATGCATTTGGTGTTCTGCATGTCGTTGTACGAATTGGTCATCGCCCCGTAACCCCAGGTGTTGGCAACGCCGGCGACAGTGGTCGAATGGCAGATGCGCGCCTGATGGTCGGTATTGTTGGTGCCGTACAACGACACCCACTTGCGCAGCAGGTAGGCCTGCTCGTTATTGTGCTTGGACGAGCCAACGACAAACACCGAATCGGCGGTGTCTTCCTTCTTGATGGACTTGAGTTTCTCGGCGATTTCGTTGAACGCCGTGTCCCAGGTGATGGGCAGATACTTGCCGATCTTGATGTCGAGCTTCATCGGTTGCTTCAACCGATGCGAATGCTCGGTCATGCCGTGCTCGCGGATCGCCGCGCCCTTGGCGCAATGCGCGCCGAGGTTGATGGGGGAGTCAAACACGGGTTCATGGCGGATCCACACGCCATTCTTGACCACCGCATCGATCGCGCAGCCCACCGAGCAATGGGTACAGACGGTCCGCTTGACCTCGATCTTGTCGGCGCTCTTGGCGGCCTGGGCCTGCGCCTCGCCGAT
>JAYTDE010000051.1:0-3679 GCA_043736195.1 Burkholderiales bacterium
TGCTATGGATTTACGCACGCAAGGCGCGGCCGGCCGGGGCCATCGCCGGGGCTTTCCTGCTGGGCTACGGCGTGTTCCGTTTTGTGGCCGAGTTCGCGCGCGAGCCGGACAGTTTCCTGGGGCTCCTGTCGATAGGCATGTCGATGGGACAGTGGCTGAGCCTGCCGATGCTGGTGGCCGGCGCGGGCCTTATCACCTGGGCGTATCGGCGCGCGCGGTCCTGAATTCGCCCATATCGTTCCACACGGTCTGGTCAAGCAGAAGACCGGCGCGCAGGGTGAAGCGGTCGATGAAGCGGATGCCCGAAAAGGGCGTGCCGTCCTGCCACTCGCCGGACAGGGTGCCAAAGCAGTAAACCACCGTGGTGTCTTCGGACGCACAGGTGTCATAGCGCTCATAGGTCTTTCTGGCGAAGCGATAGCGCGGTTTCGCCCACGCCAGCAATTGGTCCAGGCTACTCATGCGCACCGGGCCGGGAAATTCCATCGTGAACCCGGGTGCCAGCAGGCGCTGCGCCCGATCGAGGTCGCGCGCTTCCATCGCAGCCAGGTAGTCGCGTACGGAATTTTCGGCGGCGTTCATAGCGCGGACTCCGGTGGACGCAAGGTCAGGCGCATGCAGACCTGGTTGATTCGGCCGTAATAACCGCCAGCCTTGCGCTTGTGTTCAACGAAGCCGGCTTCCTCATACAGCCGCAAGGCCGCAAGGTTGTCTTCGCGCAATTCGACACTCATGCTGGCGATGCCGGCGATATCCGCAGTCTTCAGCAGCCAGCCGAGCAGGCGCCGCGCCAGGCCGGTGCGGCGTGCCGCCGGCGCCACCGCCAGCAAGGCGAGGTAGGCATCACGTTCGTTGTAGCTCATTACCGCGAAGCCCAGGAGTGCAGCGTCGCCGGGAGCGACGATCACGTTGTGGCGCTCGGATTGGATGAAACGCGTGATCTCCGGGGCCTGCCAGCGCCAGGGCAGGCCAGCCTCGATGGTGTCACGCGACAGCAGGGCAATGGCCTGCGCCTCGGCGGGGCGGGCTAAGCGGATGGTCGCCTGGCTGAGGTCCATGTCGCGCTCCAGGGCCGCTACTCGTAGCGCCGACTCACGCTTTCGGCCACGCAAGCGGGCTTGTCCGCGCCCTCGACTTCCATGGTGGCCAGCATGGTGACCTGCACGCCGCCGGCAATATCTTCAACTGCCTTGATGGTGAAGCGAGCGCGCAGGCGCGAACCTGCCGGCACCGGGTTGGTAAAGCGCACCTTGTTGAGTCCGTAATTGACACCCATGCGTACACTGGGCATGAAAATGCATTCCTGCAAGAAATGCGGTAGCAGCGACAGTGTCAGGAAGCCATGTGCGATGGTCGACTTGAAAGGTGAAAGCCTGGCCTTCTCGAGGTCCACATGAATCCATTGAAAATCACCGGTGGCTTCGGCGAACTGGTTGATGCGTTCCTGGGTGATGGTCAGCCAGTCGCTGATCGCGATTTCCTGCCCGATCAGCTCCTTCAAATCGGCCAGACGCTTGATTTCGATCGATTTCATGTGCGGGGCGCGGGAAGTGGATTTGCGCTCGATTATACTGGCGCGCCTTGAACCTGTTGCGCGTGGCGCAAGCGTGCCGCACGGCCGGAAGGCCCAGCCGAACCTGGCTTGCCGAGTGCTGCCAAGCCTGGCACATGCGGCCCGCGGCCGCGCCGCGGGGCAATTGATTGAAAACCCATGAGCGATTGCCTGTTGCCCTTCATGTTCGATCGCGCCGATGTACGCGGTGCGGTAGTCAACCTCGACGCGACCTGGCGCGAGGTCCTGCTGCGGCGCGACTATCCGCCGGCCGTACGCACGCTTTTGGGTGAAGCAATGGCCGCCGCGGCGCTGCTTTCCTCGACCATCAAGTTCGCTGGCGCCCTGGTGTTGCAGACGCAGGCGGCGGATGCCGGCGCGCCGATGCGCTTGATGGTGGTGGAGTGCAACGCCGATCTCGGTATGCGTGCCACCGCCAAACTCGGGACTGAAGCGCCAGGCCACCAGGGCCAATCCCTGGCCGACCTGGTCGGCGACGGCAAGATCGTGATCACCCTCGATCCGGGTGACGGCCAGCCCGCCTACCAGGGAGTGGTACCGATCGAGGGCGAGCGCCTGGGCACCGCGCTTGAGCACTACATGCAGCGCTCCGAGCAGCTTGAGACGCGCATCTACCTGGCCGCCGACGATGCACGTGCGGCAGGCCTCCTGATCCAGCGCATGCCGCGCGAGGGCGGCACGGTGGCGGGATCGGAGGCGACGCGTTGGGACGATGCCGTGGCGCTGGCGCACACCATCAAGTCGCAGGAGCTCCTGACACTGGATCCGCGCGAAGTGATACGTCGCCTGTTCCACCAGTTCGACCTGCGCCTGTTTGACGAGCGCGGCATCAGCTTTCGCTGCAGTTGCTCACGCGAGCGGGTAGCGGGCATGCTGCGCATGCTGGGCCAGGCCGAGGTCGACAGCATCATTGCAGAGCAGGGAGCGGTATCGGTGGATTGCGAATTCTGCAACCAGCGCTATGGCTTCGACACCATCGACGCCGCACAGGTTTTCCAGACCAGCGGTGGTTTGAGCGGCGCCAGCCACTAGTCCGGGGTGCGGATATTCCGCTACAGGCGCACCACCTGAACGCGCCAATGCGCCTGCGGCGGATGTGCCGACCGTGGCTGGCCATCGCGGGCGGGCCAATCCGGGCTTGCGAGCAAGCGTGGCGTAGCCGTTACACTTGAATGCCATGAACACCACTTCACTGCTGCGCTCGTTTCGCCTGACCTTCCTGCCACCGCTGATGGTCTATGTGGCGGCCGGCATCTCCGGCCTTACCGCCATCGTCGGCACGTTTTTTGTCAAGGACTACCTGGGGCTGTCGGCACAGTTCCTGGCCGCGCTGAGCTTTTGGGCCGTCCTGCCATGGGCGCTCAAGATGCCGGTTGGACACCTGGTTGACCTGATCTGGCGCTGGAAGGAATCGCTGGTCTTTCTGGGGGCGCTGATGCTGGCGTTAAGCATCTCGATCATGCTCGGTCTGCTCGCCGATCCGCAGACCATGCGCGCGATCATGAGCGCCGAGCGCTGGTATGTGCTGGCCGCGATCCTGTCACCGGTCGGCTACATGCTGCAGGACGTGGTGGCCGACGCCATGACGGTCGAGGCGGTGCCGCGTCTGGGCCCGGACGGGTTGCCGATCGGGGTCGAGGAACTGCGTGCAATGCATACGACCATGCAGACCCTGGGGCGCGTGGCGATCGTTGGCGGCGGCATTCTGGTGGCGCTGGTGAATGTGTTCTTCATGTCGGGCGTGGGGGCCTTGCCGGAACAGCTCAAGGTCGCCGCCTATCTCAATGTGTATTACTGCGCCCTTGCCATTCCGCTGGTGTCGGTGGCCGGCGTCCTGTTCGCTGCCTGGCTGCGCCATCGCGCCCCGCACAAGCAGCCGCTGGTCGATCACCGGCCGCCGGTCAACTGGTGGATTCTCGGCGGCGGTCTGGTATTCGCCAGCATCGCGGTGACAGTCGGCTTGAGCGATTTGAAATACGGTCAGGAAGTGATCTTCAGTGCATCGATGACCATCGTGCTGTTCCTCATGTGGCGCCTGTTGCGCGAACTCGAACCCGGCGCGCGTGCGACCCTGATCGGCACGGCGACTGTGATTTTCGTGTTTCG
>JAYTDE010000052.1:0-2676 GCA_043736195.1 Burkholderiales bacterium
GCCTGCACCTTGCCGGTGCGCAGCGCCTCAACCGGAGGCGCGCCCAGGCCGACCGCAACCAGGCTCACGTCCTTGTCCGGATCCATGCCGTTGGCCCGCATGTAGGACTTCATGAACGCAATACCGCCGGTGGCCAGGCTGAAGACACCGATGGTCTTGCCCTTGAGATCACGCACATCCTTGATCGGGCCGTCTTCGAGGGTGGCCAGCGACCAGTCGATGACGCCGTTGTTCATCACCACCCGCGCCGGAATCGCGTTGACCACATTGGCCTGGATCACAACGCTGGAATTGAGCTGCGCGAAATCGGCGTTGCCCGCCACCATCTGCTGCAGGGCCTGCAGCGAGGCACCGACCGGCAGCACCTAGACGTCGTAGCCTTCGGCCTTCCAGTAATCGAGCGCAAGCGGCAGCGTCAGCCATGGATAGCCGACATTGATGACCGTGGTGCCAAGCGCGATCTTGACTTTCTTGAGGGGCTTGGCCTGGGCTTGCGCCTCACCGATAGGCGAGACCTGCGCCGCAGCCAGCACCACCAGCAGGGCGGCAACAGCGATTTGCAAAGGCCCAAGGAACATGCGCGAAATCTTCATCGAAACTCCCCTTCAAGGTGTGGTGACGCAGGCCATTCGATCGGTGAAATGAAGGTGCGATCTCTTGCCCACGCGATTGTTGCACGCATCGAATGTTAAGCTAATTGGTCCGGGCCAAGCTGCCGGCGCGTAGACCGCAGGAATGCCGCATTGCATCGGCATCCGAACCGTTCCAACCCATGCCGCGCGACACGTGCACGGCATGCCCTGTTTCGAAAGAGCAAATTGCATACCCACACCACTCCCGCCCCTGCCGACATGCGCGCCCGCATCGCCGGCATGCCCAAAGCCGAGCTGCACATGCACCTTGAAGGATCGCTAGAGGCCGACCTGATGTTTCGCCTGGCGCGGCGCAACAAGGTCGCCCTCAAATGGGAATCCGAAGACCAATTGCGTGCAGCCTACAGCTTTCGCAACCTGCAGGATTTTCTGGATGTCTATTACGCCGGCCTCACGGTGCTTTTGACCGAAGCCGATTTTTTCGACATGACCTGGGCCTACCTCGAAAAAGTGCACAGTGAAAACGTACGTCACACAGAGGTATTCATCAGCCCGCAGGCGCACACCCGCCGCGGCATCGCCTTCGAGGCGATGTTCGAAGGCACCTGGAATGCGCTCAAACAGGCCGAGACCCGCTTCGGCATGAGCACTGGCCTGATCTTCGGCATACAGCGCCAGTGGTCCGAAGAAGACGCGCTGGCGATGTTCGATCAGGTGCGCCACGTGCGCGATCACGTGCTCGGCATCGGCCTGGGCGGTCCGGAACTGCCGAATCCGCCCGCCAAGTTCGTGCGCGCCTTCGAGCGTGCGCGCGCCGAAGGATGGAAGACCGTCGCGCATGCCGGCGAGGAAGGTCCCGCTTCGTATGTGGCCGACACCATCGACCTGCTGCGGGTCGACCGCGTCGACCATGGCGTGCGCTGCGGCGAAGATTCGGCGCTGGTGGCGCGCCTGGCGCAATCGCGCATTCCCTTGACCGTGTGCCCGCTGTCGAATGTGGAACTGAAAGTGTTTCCCACGCTCGCGGCGCACAACCTGAAAGCCCTGCTGCATGCGGGCGTGGCGGTCACCATCAACTCCGACGACCCCTCGTACTTTGGCGGTTACATGAACGAGAACTACAGCGCCACGCAAGAGGCGCTGGGTCTGAGTGCGGACGATGTTCTGGCGATAGCGCGCAATGGTTTCGAGGCGGCGTTTCTGCCGGCGCAAGCCAAGGCGCGGCATATCGCCGCGCTCGAGGCCTACTGGAACGCCTGAATCGACGCTGCGGCGCAGGCTTTTCGCATTGCCGGAACAGAAATGCAGCCTGAACCTCACGCGTAACATAACTCACATCACATCCAGGAGCTTCCATGATCATCCAGAACCGCACCAAACGTCTGTTGCGCGAAGGCCGCCTCGCGATCGGCCTCGGGCTGCGCCTGTCGCGTGGCGTCGAAATCGCGCAGATCGCCGCCGCCTGCGGCTACGACTGGCTGTTCATCGATTGCGAGCACAGCGCCACGACCGTCGACACCGCGGCGCAACTATCCTGCGCAGCGCTGGGTTTCGGCATCACGCCGATCGTGCGCGCCCCCGGCATCGAGCACCACCACTCGACCCGCGCGCTCGACAACGGCGCCCAGGGCGTGGTGCTGCCGCATATCGAATCCGCCGAGCAAGCGCTAACCATCGCCGGTTTCACCCGTTTTCCGCCGCTGGGCCACCGTTCGGTCGGCGGGCCGCTGCCGCAGACCCACTTCGCCACACAGCCGCTGGCCGACACTATGCGCCAAGTCAACGAGGAAACGCTGGTGATCGCGATGATCGAGTCGCCTGCCGGCCTGGCGGCCTGTGAGGAAATCGCAGCAGTGCCAGGCATCGATGTGCTGTTGATCGGCACCAACGATCTGTGCGCCGAAATGGGCATTCCAGGCCAGTTCGATCATCCGCGGGTGGGGGAGGCCTACGCCCAGGTGATCGGCGCCTGCCGCAAGCACGACAAGTTCGTCGGCATGGGTGGCGTCTATGCGCCGGCGCTGATGCAGAAGTTCATCGCCATGGGCGTGCAGTTCATTCTCGGCGGCTCGGAGGTCAGCTT
>JAYTDE010000053.1:0-5237 GCA_043736195.1 Burkholderiales bacterium
ATGGTGGTCGACGCGCTCGACCTGTGTTACACCAAGGCGCATGTCGATACATTCGTGATCCTGTCCGGGGACTCGGATTTTTCGCCGCTGGTTTCCAAGCTGCGCGAGAACAACAAGCTGGTGATTGGCGTCGGGGTCAAGAATTCGACCTCGGACCTTCTGATCGCCAACTGCGACGAATTCATCTACTACGATGACCTGGTGCGTGAAGACGAGGCGAAGCGCACACGCGCTGCCCGCAAGGGCCCGGCCAGGGTGCCTGGCGAGGTCGCGAAGAAGTCGCCGCGGGCCAAGGAAGCCGCGCCCGATGACAAGCGTCAGGAGGCGCTCGAGCTGGTGGTCGAGACGGTCGAAGCACTGATCGCCGAACGGGGAGCCGACGAGAAAATCTGGGGGTCGATGGTCAAGCAGACCCTGAAGCGGCGGCGCCCCGGATTCAACGAAAGCTACTACGGTTACCGCGCGTTCGGCGATCTCCTTGAGGATGCGCAGGTGCACAAGCTGATCGTGCTGGCGCTGGACGAAAAGTCGGGCGGCTACACGGTACGGCTGGTGCGCGAAGACGCCGGGAGATAGCCGCAGCAGGCCACAAGCCTTGGCATCCGCAAGACCGCGCTCCTTTGCCAATCCTGAATGAGGATGCGCATCGGGATACCAATCTGGCCGCATTGATCGAAGCGGTCGAACGCGAAGGAATTGGCGGGCTCAAACGACCGCGCGGCCGCTGTCAGCGCGGCGTTCCCTGCGTCAGCCGCGTAGCAACGAAGATCGTCGTCAGTGCGGCGATGCTGATGGCACCGAGCAACAGCGCGTGCGCCGCGTACCAGTCCCCGACGCCGGCGTTCGCCAGGCGCAGGATGCCGGCGGCGGCCAGGCCCAGACTCAGCAATGCGATGGCAAGCGTCAGGCCGCGCGTCCAGGTCTGATCGTGTCGGGCCAGCGAGCGGATCATGCGATGTACCCACCAGCCGTTGGCAGTATCCACCGCCAGCATGCCCAAGGTGAAGACGCAGCCCAGCAGCAGCGCCACGCCCCACGCATGACGGCCCGAGGCGGCCAGCGAAAACACCGCCGCCTGGGAGAGGGACTCCATCGAGATCGCGAATGCCGCGCCAATCGCGGAAATCGCGAGCGGGTGCGAGACCCGGCAAAAGCGCATCACAAGACCTGCCTTGAGGCCATGCGGTGTCACCGACTCGCCACTGCGCGCATTAAGCAGTGTTTGCAGGTTGAGGATGCCCATGGCGAGCAAAAACAGGATGGAAATCGCCTGACCCAGATGTTCGACCCAGGGAGGAATCATGCGCGCACCGGCGACCACGGCCAGGAGCGCGGCGACGACGGTCACCATGGTGCCATGCCCAAGCGAGAAAAATAGTCCGCACCAGCGCGCCGCGTTGCTATTGCCGGCGCTGTTGAAACGCGTGATGCTGTCAACCACCGCCAGATGATCGGGATCCATGCCGTGGCGCAGGCCCAGCAGGAAGGTGAGCCCGATCAGCGGAAGCAAATGGCCCGCATCCCCCATCAGAGAGGCGGCCGCTCAATGACGCGCCGCGCGCGCCTCGTCCAACAGCCCCTGGGTGCGGATGAACTTGATCACCTCGGCCACACCGCTGCCCGAGCGCAGGTTGGTGAAGATGAAGGGGCGCTCCCCGCGTTGCAACTTGGCGTCGCGCGCCATCACGGCCAAGTCCGCACCCACATGCGGTGCCAAGTCGGTCTTGTTGATGATCAGAAGATCGGAGCGGGTGATGCCGGGGCCGCCCTTGCGCGGAATCTTCTCGCCGCCGGCGACATCGATCACGTAGAGCGTCAGGTCGGAAAGTTCAGGGCTGAATGTCGCGGCTAGATTGTCACCGCCCGACTCCAGCAGGATCAGATCAAGGTCCGGAAAGTCGGCCTGCATGCGGGCGATCGCTTCCAGGTTGATCGAGGCGTCCTCGCGAATCGCGGTATGCGGGCAGCCGCCGGTCTCCACGCCCATGATGCGTTCCGGCGGCAGGGCGCCGGCCCGCAGCAGGATTTCCATATCCTCCTTGGTGTAGATATCGTTGGTGATCACGCCCATGTCGTAGTGTTCGCGCATGCCCTTGCAGAGCATTTCGCACAATGCGGTCTTCCCGGAACCGACCGGCCCGCCAATGCCCACGCGTAAGGGTTGGTTGCTCATTCAAGTGCTCCTATGACCGGAAAATCCGGCTGTGTTGGGTTTCGTGACGCATGCAAAGAAATGACAGTCCTGGGGTCCAGTTGGAGATGTCGTCGTCCGCCAGCGAGAGCGCGGTCGCGGCTGCCGCCAGCAACTGCGGTTCAAGTGCGAACAGCAGGCGTTGCCCGGCGACCTGGCCCAGCGGCACAGCCTTTAGCGCGGCCAGCACCTGGTTTTCGGCCCATGAAAAAAGACAGGCATGAAGCGAGGCTTCCAGCGGTGTGCCAAGCACCACGCAGGCGGCGGCCATCGCCGCCGGATACGGGATCATCGCCTGGGTCAGATCGGAGGGGAATCGCGCAACCCGCGCGTCGTGCGGAAACAAGTCGCGCAGCAGGCGCGCCAGCGAGTAACCCATCTGCACGGTTTCGGCGCGCAGTTCGGCGCTGTCGCGCGAGGCCATGAAAAAACTCGACCAATGCGCGACCGCGTCGGCATCGTCGATATCCCAGGCGCGGTACAGGCGGCACCAGAGCGGCGCCTCCAGGCGCGCCACCGAAAACGCCAGGACGTCGGCGATCCATTTGCCGGCGCCGGCTTCATCGGTGATGTGCCCGGCTTCGATCGCCGCTTCCAGACCCTGCGAATAGCTGTAGGCGCCCACCGGCAAGCCCGGACTCGCCAGGTGCAGCAGGCGCAGCAATTGCGCAGGCGCAAGGCTTGTGGCGTTCACTTGTCCTGCGTGCCTTTCCAGATTCCCGGATCGGGGCGATGGATCTTCGGTTCGTGAACCGGCATGCGGCTGCCAGGATGCGGGTGCGCGATGGCGCCATCTTGGCCATGGTCGTGTGCGTGTGCGTGTCCGTGTTCGGTGTCGCCATGGCCGCCCACCTGCGAGTGGCCGCCGTAGGCGCCAGTCTCGGGCTCGAAGGGCGCGATGGTCGCGGCCGAATGCGCACCCAGGCCAGCCAGCATGTCGGCCAACACGTGATCGGTGCGGATCAAAAGGGCGTAGTGACCGTCGGCTTGGCGCCCGAGAAGTTGCACCGGCGTGTGGCGATTGCCCAGGTGATAGGCGCAGCGCGCGAATTCGTCCGCATCGTGGCATTCGACGCGCAATACGGGTTCTGGCGCGGCGACGATGCGCACGATGCGGCCATCGTCGCCCTTCAGGCAGTCGCCGCCGCGCAGCACGCTGCCGCGCGCCAGGAACAGCGCGACTTCCTCGCCGCTGGCAAGCGCCGCGCGCAGGCGCGTCTTCTCGCGCAATTCATAGGGCAGGGCAAGTTCGGCATCAGCCGCCGCGCCGGCGGGTACTCTATCCTTGAGAGTGAGCATGATCAGAACAGGAAGTAGCGCTGCGCCATCGGCAACACGGCGGCTGGCTCGCACACCAGCAATTCGCCATTGGCGCGCACGATGTAGGTTTCAGGGTCGACTTCCATTTTCGGGCACAGGTCGTTGTGGATCATGTCTTTCTTGCGCACCGCCCGCGTGCCCTGCACCGCGACCAGCGATTTTTCCAAACCCAGCGTGGTGCCGATGCCGGCGTCGAGAGCGGCTTGCGAGACGAAGGTGATCGAGGTCTTCAAGGCACGGCCGAAGGCGCCGAACATCGGGCGGCCATAGACCGGCTGCGGGGTCGGGATCGAGGCGTTGGCGTCACCCATCTGGGCCGCGGCGATCATGCCGCTTTTCAGGATCATCGACGGCTTGACACCGAAAAACATCGGCTTCCACAACACCAGGTCGGCCACCTTGCCGGCTGCAACAGAGCCCACCACGTGGCTGATACCGTGGGTCAAAGCCGGATTGATGGTGTATTTGGCGACGTAACGCTTGACGCGAAAATTGTCGTTGCGCGCGCCATCGCCCGTAAGCGCGCCGCGCTGGGTCTTCATCTTGTGCGCGGTTTGCCAGGTGCGGGTGATGACTTCGCCGACGCGCCCCATGGCCTGGCTGTCGGAACTCATCATCGAGATCGCGCCGATGTCGTGCAAGATGTCTTCGGCGGCGATGGTCTCGCGGCGAATCCGGCTCTCGGCGAAGGCCAGGTCTTCGGCGATTGCCGAATCGAGGTGGTGGCACACCATCAGCATGTCCAGGTGTTCGTCGACGGTATTGACCGTATAGGGCATGGTCGGGTTGGTCGACGAGGGCAGCACGTTGGGTTCACCGCAGATGCGAATGATGTCCGGCGCGTGTCCGCCGCCGGCGCCCTCGGTATGGAAGGTGGCAATACCGCGGCCCTTGAAGGCGGCCACCGTGGTTTCGAGAAAGCCGGCCTCGTTCAAGGTGTCGGTGTGGATCGCCACCTGCACGTCCATGCTTTCGGCCACCGCCAGGCAGTTGTCGATCGCGGCGGCGGTGGTGCCCCAGTCTTCGTGCAGTTTCAGGCCGATCGCACCGGCATTGACCTGCTCGCGGATCGGTTCGGGCAGTGACACGTTGCCTTTACCGAAAAATCCGAGGTTCATCGGAAAGGCTTCGGCGGCCGACAGCATCGAATGAATGTGCCAGGGGCCGGGCGAGACCGTGGTGGCCGAGGTGCCCGCCGCCGGACCGGTGCCACCGCCCAGCATGGTAGTGACCCCGCTCATCAACGCTTCGTCGATCTGCTGCGGGCAGATGAAATGGATGTGGCTATCGATGCCGCCAGCGGTGACGATCATGCCTTCGCCGGCGATCACTTCGGTGGCCGCGCCGATGGGAATGGTGATGGCGGGCTGTATGTCGGGGTTGCCGGCCTTGCCGATGGCCCAGATGCGGCCGTTCTTGAGCCCGATATCGGCTTTCACGATACCCCAGTGATCGATGATCACCGCATTGGTGATGACCGTATCGGCCACATCCTTGTGGTTGCGCTGGCTCTGGCCCATGCCGTCGCGGATCACCTTGCCGCCGCCGAACTTCACTTCCTCGCCGTAGGTGGTGAAATCGCGCTCGATCTCGATCCACAGTTCGGTGTCGGCCAGTCGCACCCGGTCACCGGTGGTGGGCCCGAACATTTCGGCATAAGCCTGACGCGAGATTTTCATGGCTTGAGCGCTCCCATCACGCGGCCATTGAAACCGAAAACCTTGCG
>JAYTDE010000054.1:0-4340 GCA_043736195.1 Burkholderiales bacterium
AGGCATGGTCAGTGACGTGCGGATTGTGATGCAAGATGTGGAAATAGAAATCGCGCCAGATCAGCTCGGCAAGCCAGATTTCGGCGCCCTTTCCGCCGGGGTATCCGGCGCTGCCTTGCCAGGCCTTGAATGCTTCGCGCGCCAATGTGCGAACGGAAATGGTGCCAAAACGCAGGTGTATCGAAAGATACGAGGGACCCTTGACCGCCGGGAAATTGCGGGTATCCGCATAGGCGGCCATGCGGTTTTTGAAGTCCTCGAACAATCGCGCAGCACCGTGCGCCCCGGGCGTGATCTGCAAAGCGTGCAGGTTGGTTTGTTTGAAGCCGAGTTGATCCAGATCCGGTACCACCTGGACGTCCGGTGGCGGTTTCAAGGCGTGGGCGTGGCTGCGTACCGGGTAGGCTTGCAGGTAGAAAGCGTCAACCTTTTTGATCCAGGCATTTTTGTAGGGGGTGAATACTGAAAAAAACTTGCCGCCCCCGGTCAGCACTTCGTTCTTTTCAAAAACAACCTGATCCTTGAAGCTGTGCCAAGCGATATCGTGCTGCTTCAGTTTGACTTCGACGGCGACATCGCGTGCGACCGTCAGCGGCTCGTAGTCATGATTGACGAACACCGCATCGACGCCGAGCTCGCGGGCGAGCCCGGGAATCATTTCACGCGCGCAGGCGTGTCGCACAATCAGGCCGCCGCCAGCGTTCTCCAGTTCCGCTTTCAGCAGGACGATCGACTCGCGGATGAACTCGACGCGCCGGTCCTGTTTCGACGACAGGCGGTCGAGTATTTCCCGATCGAACACGAACACGCAGTACACCCGTCGACTCGACTTGAGTGCGCGATAAAGCGCCGCGTGATCATCAACCCGCAAATCGCGCCGAAACCAGACCAAAGCGGAGTCGTATTGCATGTCAGACGAGGTATCGGCGCATGGTAGTCCGCAGCAAAACTTGAGGGGGGACGAAAATTGGTGAAATTGTACTTTGCGCCAGGCGTGGCGTTACAATCAATGCATGGCTACCCACACAGCGGGCAAGGCAGGCAGAGTGCCTTTCAAGGCCGAACTGCCCAACTTCACCAATCATTTCCTGATTGCCATGCCTTCGCTTGGCGAGTCGGTGTTTGGCAAGACGGTGACTTATGTGTGCGAGCACAACGACCAGGGCGCTTTGGGTATCGTGGTCAACCGGCCGCTCGACATCAAGCTCGAAACCCTTTTTTCGCAGGTTGAGATCAAGCTCGAGATCGAGGTGATGAAGGCGGCGCCGGTTTTCTTCGGCGGTCCGGTGCAGACCGATCGCGGCTTTGTGCTGCATCGTCCGCTTGGCGGCTGGTCATCGACACTCAAGGTAACCGAAGAAATCGGGCTTACAACCTCCAAGGATATTCTGCAGGCTGTCGGCGTCGGCGCAGGCCCGGATGACATCCTGATGACGCTCGGTTATGCCGGCTGGTCTGCCGGGCAACTGGAAAGCGAAGTGGCGCAAAATGCCTGGCTGACGGTGGCTGCCGACCCGTGCATCATGTTCGAGTTGCCGATCGAACGCCGGCTGGAAGCTGCGATGGGCTTGATCGGCGCGAATTTTGCCAACCTGATGGATGTTGCCGGCCACGCTTGAGCGCTCGTGTTCCCCGTGACTGTCTGCTGGCGCCACGCCCGCGCGCTGGGCGGCGCGTGCAGGCTGCGCATCGCCAGCACCAAGTACGCGACTGTCTTTGCGGGCAATCGCCTGATTCGAGGCGGAACCATGCCTTGGGCGCGGGCCTTCGCATTTCGGTGGCAAGTTGCGGCATGAATGCCGCGGCGCAAACGGTTCTCGCGTTCGACTTCGGTCTAAAGCGCACCGGCGTGGCTATCGGCAACACGCTGACTGGCGGTGCGCGGCCGCTCGTAACCATAGAGACCGCCGAGAATGCAGAGCGTTTCGAGCGCATCGCCGCGATCCTGGCGGAGTGGAAGCCGGATTTTCTCGTTGTGGGTTTGCCCTTCGACGCAGCCGGTGGCGATACGCCCATGGTCAGGCGTGTGCGTCGTTTCGGCCATCAGTTGGGTGGCCGTTTCGGTTTGCCGGTAAAATTCGTGAGCGAGCGGTATTCGTCGGCGGCAGTCGAAGATGCGATGCGGCCGGGAAAAGCCGACAAGGCAGCAGTCGACAGCGCCGCGGCTGCCGTAATCCTGCAGGCTTGGCTGGATCAGAGAACGTGAACCCCAACGACATACCGGACGCGGAGACCTTGTGCACTGCGCTTTTGGCACAGTTACGTCCCGCAATCACGCCCGACACCGTATTGATAGGGGTGCATACCGGTGGCGCGTGGATCGCCGAGAAACTGCACGGTGTGCTGGGCCTCAAGAGCCCGCTGGGATTTCTCGACATCTCGTTCTATCGCGATGATTTCGCGCGCGTGGGCTTGAATCCGCAGGTCAAGAAATCAGTCATTCCGCTCGATATTGAAGACGCCTCCATTATTCTGGTGGATGATGTGTTGTACACCGGGCGCACGGTGCGCGCGGCGATGAACGAAATATTCGACTACGGCCGACCGCGGCGCATCGATCTAGCGGTGCTGGCCGACCGCGACGGTCGGGAACTGCCGGTCGCGGCACGCTTCGTCGGTGCCCATGTAAGCCTGGCGGAAAACCAGAGTCTCAATTTGGCACGTGACGCTGCGGGCCGCTTGTCATTCGCCCTGGTCGAAAAGAAGAATGCGCCCTGAGCGACCAATCGTTTCCAAAAACATGACAGCCTCGTCAGGGGCATGTTTTTTTCATGAATTGAGCAGCTCTCAATGATTTCGCCCCGCGATACGCTGCGGCGGCCGGTCCGCGACGATCGTTAGGCCTTTCGCAAGTGCCACGTAATCCGCAACTCAATTCCAACGGCGAGCTCACGCACCTGCTCTCCATCGAAGGCCTGCCCAAGGCGGTGATCGAGAACATTCTCTCGACCGCCGATGCCTTCGCCAGCGTCGGCGATCGCGAAGTCAAGAAGGTGCCCTTGTTGCGCGGCAAGTCGGTGTTCAACCTGTTTTTCGAGAATTCGACGCGCACCCGCACCACCTTCGAGATCGCCGCCAAGCGCCTGTCGGCCGACGTCATCAACTTGAACATCAATGCTTCCTCGACCACCAAGGGTGAATCGCTGCTCGACACGGTCGACAATCTCGCCGCCATGCAGGCCGACATGTTCGTGGTGCGCCATGCGTCGTCCGGCGCGCCGCACCTGATCGCGCAGCATCTCGATCGCACCAAGGCGTCACACATCCATGTGGTCAATGCCGGCGACGGACGCCATGCGCATCCGACGCAGGGCCTGCTCGACATGTACACCATCCGCCACTACAAGAAGGATTTCACCGGGCTCACCGTGGCGATCGTGGGCGATATCCTGCATTCGCGCGTGGCGCGCTCCGACATTCATGCGCTGACCACCCTGGGCGTGCCCGAGGTACGGGTGATCGCGCCGCGCACACTGCTGCCGAGCTTTGTCGAAAGCATGGGCGTGCGCGTATTCACCGACATGGCCGAAGGCCTCAAGGATGTCGATGTCGTGATCATGCTGAGGTTGCAAAGCGAACGCATGCGCGGCGCCTTGCTGCCCTCGGCACACGAGTTCTACAAGAGTTATGGCCTGACGCCGGACAAGCTGGCGCGCGCGAAGCCGGATGCGATCGTGATGCATCCGGGGCCGATGAACCGCGGCGTGGAGATCGATTCCGCGGTGGCCGACGGCGGCCAGGCGGTGATTCTCCCGCAGGTCACTTTCGGCATCGCCGTGCGCATGGCCGTGATGAGCATCGTGGCCGGAAATTGAGGCGGGCGCTTAAGTGAAAACCGCGATCATCAACGGCCGCGTCATTGATCCGGCCAGTGGCCTCGATGGCCCCTGCGGTGTATTCGTCGATGGCGAGAAGATCGCGGCCGTTGGCCACGCGCCGGCGGGATTCTTAGCCGACCGCACCATCGATGCGAGCGGTCTGGTGGTGGCGCCGGGTTTCGTCGACCTGTGCGCGCGCCTGCGCGAACCCGGCGCCGAATTCAAGAACGCGCTGGCCTCCGAAATGCAGGCGGCGGTAGCCGGTGGCATCACCAGCCTGGTGTGTTCGCCGGATACCGACCCGGTGCTGGACGAACCGGGCTTGGTCGAAATGCTGCGTTACCGGGCCAAGAACCTGCGCGGACCGCGCGTGCTTCCAGCCGGCGCGTTGACGGAAGGTCTCAAGGGCCTGCACCTGACCGAAATGGCGGAATTGCGCGCCCACGGCTGCGTGGCCTTTTCCCAGGCCGATGCCCCACTGGAAGACACCCAGGTGATGCTGCGCGCCATGCAGTACGCGGC
>JAYTDE010000055.1:0-9563 GCA_043736195.1 Burkholderiales bacterium
TCCTGAAGATTCTGGTGATTTGCATGTGATGGGGTTGCGCGCAGGTTATCGGAGCACAGATTATCGCACACGGCGGGGTGTGTGGATACGTGGATGTACATCTTCGCATCAGGCCAGTCCATCACCGAGGCGGAAGACGTAGCCGTGGTGGAGCCGACCGTCGCCTCGGGCGCGCGCTCGGTGCGGATGGGCATGGGCTGCTCCAAAGCCAAGAAAAATTGACGCTGAAGCATTGCGGCCGGGTGCAGGCTATTTTGCTCGGGGTGTTGGCGGCGTTCGTCTTCATTTCCAGCGCCAAGCCGCGCGCGCCCAAGTGGATGCGCCCGGCCGGGCTTACTTGGCTGTGCCGGCCGGCCAGCGAGCCGGGTGGTTGTGGAAGTGTTACCTCGTGACCAACACGCTGTTCGTCATCGGCGCGGCAGTTGCTGTTTGAGAAGCGGTAGCTTTTCGGGCGCATCCTCACGCAGCCTGCAGCAGGAATTCGACCTTGACCGCTTTATACGGGAACTCAATGGCGCCGCTGAGGGTTCTGTCAAGCACGCCGGCTTGAAGGCGTGCCGTGACATCACCGTGTGGTGCCGCATGGCCGCTTTGCCAGTTCATATCCATTTAGATATACTTGAGCCATGAAACCCGTACGATTCGTTGGAAGTTCACTTAAGGACCTGCGTGATTTTCCGAGCGACGCACGGCAAGATGCACAGTCGTCAGCTTGACCGCCTGCAGCGCGGCAAGCAGCCCGATGACTTCAAGCCCATGCCAATGGTCGGCAAGGGCGCTGAGGAGATCAGGGTGTGGGATGACGCCGGCACCTTTCGTGTGATCTATACGGCGCGTTTGGCTAATGCGGTTTGCGTGCTTCATGCATTCTTAGAAAAAGACACAGGCCACATCGAAGCGGGACATCGAAATCGCAAAAGCGCGATTCATCTTGCTGATGAAAGGTGAAAAATGACCAAGCAGAAGGATGAAAGCTTCGCAAGTGTGTGGGACGCGATCGCGGATACGCCGGTGGAAGCGGCCAACCTGCGTTTGCGCTCCGAGTTGATGGACAAGATCGCCGCGCTGGTTGAGGAGAAGGGGTGGACGCAGGTGGATGCCGCCAATCGTTGTGGCGTGACCCAGCCGCGCATGAATGACCTGTTGCGGGGGCGGATTTCGCGTTTCTCGCTTGATGCGCTGGTGAATATCGCGGCCGCCCTGGGCCGGCGCGTGCATGTCGAGCTGGCGGTGGCGTGAGGCTGGCTGCGGCGGCCCCTCTTGCAGGCGCGCGCTGCCGGAATTGGGCATTGCGGAGCAACGTGACCGGGCCGCTCGCAGCCGCGGGCGCGGCTCACCCAGACTTATCCCTCCAATCGCGCGGCGACGCAAGCTTGCCGATACATGCGCCCCAGCAGGCCGGCAGCGCCGGTTCCGGCGCCCGGTCCGGCACCTTCGCCAGCGCGTTGGCGAGAGTGACGCCATGGCAACCGCTGCGGTGCTACCTGCTGACCTCCGAGCCGCCGTCAAGGCCGGCAAGACCGTTACATTGAACGAAGGCGGAAAGGCTTTCGCCAGAGTGGTCCCGGTCAAGCGCCCATTGCCCTGGTTTGGATGCTCCGAAATCCTCGGATCAGTTCAACGCCGGAAGGGGCTGCTACAATTTCGCCATCAACCTTTAAGGAGGGTGAAATCGTGAGCACGTTCGATATCTACGCTGAGCCCAAGGTCCCGCGCGCCAAGGCGGCGCGCAAGCCCGCTGCCAAGAAGGCTGCGAACCCCCCCCCCGAAAAGCGCAAAGTCGATGCCCGCACGCGCCGATTCATGGACGCCTTGTTGGGACTGAAATTGAAATAGCGGATGCGCTTCCTGCTCGATACCAACGTCTTGGAACACGTCGCCAACCGGGCCAAGAACTGGGAGCGCATTCAAGACCAGATCGAGCGCGCAGGCATTGCCAACTGCGCCATTTCAACGATCACCGCGTATGAGTTGCGCAAACACATCGAGCTGGGGCCTGGGCGGGTACGTAAGGAAAACATCGAGCGGCTTAAAATAATGCTGGCGGCCGTTCGATCGATTCCTGCCAGCCTCGCGATCGCCGACGCTGCCGGTCACTTGGCGGCGCACCTTGCCCGCATCGGCCAAACCATCGGTCCCCACGATCCCCTGATTGCCGCCAGCGCGATGGCGCGGGGCCTGGTCTGCGTCACCGACAACGTAAAGCACTTCAACCGGATTCCCGGCCTGCGCCTGGAAAACTGGCGCCGCCCTGCTACATAGCAGGCCGATCGGCAACCAGATGGCCCGACAGGGCTATTGGCTTGCACGCCAGTTTGATAGCGCCGCTTTGTCACTCGCTTGGGCTACGACATCGAGATCAAGGTCCGGCCTGCCAAGGCGGAGATCGGGCATTTGACGCTGGCCGCGGCTTGACTGCCGGCCAAGTCCCGTGCCATTTTGTTCCCTCAGAATCGCCCCCTGTTTGCGGATCCTATCGAGGCGACAACTATTCTGAAACCGGGGGCGGTGAATGTCAAGATAGTCGTCGCCGGAATCATTCAGGAAGACGCGGTCGATCCATGTCGCGTGCTGCCATGCTGACCACCGAGTCGCGTTCCGGGTTGAGTGTGACCGCACCGACTGGCGTCCAGTTGCTCAGTGTCGCCCGACCAGCGTGCCGGATTGCTTTCACAAGCTGCGGCGTAGACCGCATGACGTTCCCCATAGGCCTCAACGGCTGACGCGGGATTTTTCATTGGCAGTAATTTTTATTGAGGCGCCCAACCCGGGCTGCTGTCCGAATGCGCAGTATCAAAATGACTGACCCGCGCGCGGCTGGATGCAGGGTACAAGGGCGACTTGAAGAGCGGGTATTGCGTCAATTCAAGACTCGATAGGCAGCCTATCAACGGCTAGAACAGTTCGCTGTGGGTTCCTGTTCTGATGAGCTTGAGAGTTCCGCTGCTGGCGGGGCCATCCTTGTCATGGATGAGGAGCCAATCAGGTTCAACATGGCACTCGCGGACGCCTGCATACCCACCGGACAACTCATGGTCGCGATGCTTCTTGTCGAGCGGTCGGTCGTTCATCAACTCCTTGACGACCGAACGCATCTTCGTCCAATCGTAGCGCCCAGAGCCCTTGATACGCTTCTTGTCGGTTTTGAACTGGCGCGTTTCCTGGAGTACTCTGGGCATGCGTCAGGCTCAAAGGTCGTCAAGGGGGACATCGGTCACCTTGCCAGACTTCGCCGCCTTGATGGCTGCCAGCGTGGTGGGGTTGGGTCGCGGCATGTCCATGGGCAGCCCTCCCTTCTCAACGACGCCACGCAGGAATAGACGAATGGCCGTGCTTACGTCCAAGCCGACAGCCTTGAGAACGGCGGCGGCCTCCCGCTTGAGCTCCGGCTCGACCCTGGAACGAACATCGACAGTAAGCATGGCGAACTCCTTGGTGTAATACCACAATGTAGCTACATTGTAGCAGTGGCCACCGTGAAGCGCAACGACGGGCTTACGCCCCATCAATACGAAACGAGACCAGCGCCAAAACAATCGGGCCATAGAATCTCTGGCCCGATGCTTCCAACACGTTTACTTGACGCCTGGTTGGCGAGGCTGCCATGCTTTTGGCAACGATCAATAATCCATCCGGCTGGGCGCATCGATTGGGCTGCGATCGTCCGAGCTCGCGATCGTCATTCGCAACATGCCGATGAGGTAGGCGCACGCCAGATACAAGGCAGATTCGGACCCGCGCTCGCCAAACAAAGCGGCGAGCGACGGGTAGGATGTGCCCAACAGCTTGGTCGTTGCCACCAGGAATGCAGCGGCGACTATCGCCATGGCGTAGCCGTAGCGTGCACCGAGCGCAAAACTTGTCAGGGCAACCGGCGCCAGGTAAAGAACCCACAAGTCGATGTCGCGCCCGGTCGCGAAGTCCAGCGCGAATGCGCCTGCCGTCAGAGCACCGGTGAAAGCGAGAATGGTGTTGCGCAGCGACATGGGCTAATTTTCTGCGGGTTGGGTGCGCATGCAGTCGCAGGCGCGAAAAGCAGTATGCCGGATTGCATATCTCCGGCGCATGTCGAATTTGGCGTTCATGTGATCCATATCGCGGTATCGGCATAGTCCGTTCGGGCTATAGGCGGTGGGGTGCAGGTCGGCAACTTGACCGTTTGCAACGCGGCATCCAGCCCGATAACTTCAAACCGATGGCATCGATTGGCAAAGGCGTGGAACAGATTCGGGTGTGGCATGAAGCCGGCAGCTTTCGCGTGATCCATGCCGCGCGTCTGGCGGATGCGGTTTAGGTTCTTCATGCCTTCCAAAAGAAGGCGCAGGCTACATCGAAACGCGACATCCACACCGGTGAGGCGCGCTTCGCCCAGCTGACAAGAGGTGAAACATGCGCAAGCGGAAGATCGAAAGCTGCACCAGCGTGCGGGATGCGCAAGCCGACACGCCGGAGGAGGCGGCGAACCTGCGTTTGCGCTCCGAATTGACGGACAAGATTACAGCGCTGGTTGATGAAAACCGCTGGGCCCAGGCGGATGCCGCGCGATGCTCGCGCGTGACGCAAACGCGCGTGAATGATCGGCGGCGGGGAAGAATCTCGCGCTTTTCGCTCGGGGCGCAGGTGAACATCGCGGCTTCCCTGGGCCGGCGAGGGCATGTCGAGCTGGCGGTGGCGTGAGGGTGGCTGCGGCGCCCTCTTGCAGGCGCGCGCTGCCGGAATTGGGTATTCCGGAGCAACGTGACCGCTGATTCCGGAGCAACGTGACCGCCGATTCCGGAGCAACGTGACCGCCGATTCCGGCGCAACGTGACCGCCGATTCCGGCGCAACGTGACCGCCGATTCCGGCGCATCGTGACCGCCGATTCCGGCGCATCGTGACCGCCGATTCCGGAGCAACGTGACCGGTCATTCCGGTTGAACGTGACCGGTCATTCCGGTTGAACGTGACCGGTCATTCCGGTTGAACGTGACCGATTTTCCGTGGTTTCCGGCATCGGCTGTCAGGCTGCCGCAACGACTGGTCACGATGAAACCGGGCGCGACCTACCGGAACCGGGCAGCGCGCGGCCGCGGGTGCGGCTCATCCAGACTTTCCCTCCAATCGCGCGGCGGCGCAAGCTTGCCGATTCATGCGCCCCAGCAGGCCGGCAGCGCCGGTTCCGGCGCCCGGTCCGGCACCTTCGCCAGCGCCTTGGCGGCACCGGTCGGGCTGCGCTTGCGCGTATTCCGGCGACCGTGACCGCTCATTTCAGTTGAACGTGATCGATGGCGTCGGCGGAACGTGATCGCTGATTTCGGCAACGTGACCGAGCGTTTTGGCGAAACGTGACCGGCACGCAAGTTGCTGTTCGCGCGGCGCGCGGCCCGTGCCTTTTCGATGCGCGCTTGCCTTGCCGTTTTTGCGCTTGCGCGCCATCCTTTGCGCGCTGCGCTTCGCTTGCAGGAGCAGCCACCACATCCAGATTGCTGGACCGTAGCACGATCGAACCCGGCAAACGCGGCCACCGTCCGGACGCGGATTCGCGTCACCGATCGCGTCAGGCGGGTTTACTTCCCGCGTCGGGCGGTGCGCCCGGGGAGGTTTCGTACGCTGTCTTGATGCGGTCAAGAACCAGCGCGAACTTGGCCCGCATTTCTTTGGCTTGCTTCGAGTTTCCGAGTGCGAGGGCCAAGAACTCAGGGCCCTTGCGTATCGACTCCAGCATGGCCTGGTGATGATCTTGAAGGAAGGCGGCGCAGCGAGCGGCATCAAACGACCCCGCTTGTGCAAACAGCATCAGGCGGATGATGTCCTTCATGTCCTTGCGCCCGTGCTCGCTGCCTTTGCGATCGCAGGCCGCCTCGAGTTTCAACACCAGCAAATGCTCCGGGCAGGCCACCCGCACGCCGTCGTATTCAACGGCATGGGACGCCACATCCGCATACGGAATCACCAGGTCCGCGTGGCGCTCGGTATATACGTCGAACGAGAAGCCATCCTTGCGGAATTCGTGCTTGGAAAGCCGCGGATTCGCACTTACTTCTTCAATATCCCGCAGGTCGGAAAATCCGCTGATCGAAATGTACAGGTCGGCGTCCTTGGTCGCCTCGGCCAGATCAGCGAGGTTCTCGGCATTGATCGTATGCAGGTAGACGGCGATGCCGCCGATAAAGACGAGGTGGGGATCGTACAAACGACCAACTTCATGGCAAATGGATACCAGGCGGTCGAATGCGTTGGGGGATTGTTGTTCTTTCATGATTTCGTTACAATAACATAATCATGAGCCTTCCTGTTTTTTTCCCTGCGCCCATCTATGTTCCCGCCATCGAAAATCGGGGCGGCGCCTTAAGTCTTGAGCAGCTTTGCCTGTGGGCCGGCGTGGAGTGCCAGGGTGTGGGAAGGTGGATCCAGCGCCCGGTGGTGATTCGCGCTGGCAATGCGTTACTGGTTCGATCCGAGCCTTCGGACTACGGTGCGGTCGAGGTCACCTTGCCGGTTTCGGTCGCCGGAGAGCGTGAACAGGCGCGCTGGGCATTGGGTGCGATGGCGTACTCGGTGTTCGACCAGGTGGCCAGGGCCAGTGTCGCGGGCCAGGCGTGGGCGCGTGCCGCGCTCCCGCCAGGCCGCCGGCCAGGAGGCGCCCGGCCCAAGACCCTGGCTGAGCGGCAACGCGCGTTCAGGGTAGCGCGACGCGCGGCGGCGTGACGCTTGTCCGTCAAAGTAAAGAACGCATCCTGAAAAAGGTCCCCGCGCAAATCAAGTCATTGATCAGCCGCGAAGCAGCCGGACATCGCCGTTCGATCAATCAGGAAGCGATTGTCTTGCTGGAGGAGGCATTGCTCGCCAGGGCCAAGCAATCCGGCGCAGGCCGTCGCGAGACCGACGCGATTCTTGATCGCTACGCAGCCATGCCCACCCTGGACTCCCGGCCGGAGGCGGAAATCATGCAGTACGATGAGATCGGGCTGCCTAAGTGATGGCCAAGTCGGCGGCGGAGCAGCCCTAAAAGGTCGTGGCCCTCGACGCCGCGGTCGTGGACTCTTCAGCAGTCATGAGCATTTTCCAGCGGAGGGCCTCGGCAGCGGCATTCCGGCAGGCGGAGTTTTTCGGCCCATGCCGCTGCAATTCGATTCGGCGATAATGCTTATTATTGGCATGAACGTGCTAATAGTTGGCCATGTCCATTGCTTCAGCCTTATTTTCCGATAGTCAGGTTCGCATCTTTCGCTGGCTGTTCGGTCAACTGGGGCGCGGCTTCCACCTGAGCGAATTGCGTCGACTTACCGGTCTTGGCAGCGCTTCCCTGCAGCGGGAATTGAACCGGCTTGCAACGGACGGGCTGGTGCGGTCCGAGCGGGTTGGCAACCTGCGGCGCTTCCAGGCCAACGACCAAAGCGCGGTGTTTGGCGAGCTTGCCGCACTGGTCCGCAAGACCCTTGGCGTCGCGCCGGTTCTGCGGGAGGCGTTGGCGCCCCTTGCACCCAGGCTTGATGCGGCCTGGATCTACGGGTCGATCGCCAGGCAAACCGAAACTGCCGCCAGCGATGTCGATGTCATGCTGGTCGGTGACGATCTGCCAATGGCCGACGTGCTTGCGCGTTTGCTGCCGCTCGAAGCGCAACTCGGCCGCAAGATCAACCCGACCGCAAGATCAACCCGACGACTTTCACCGCTGCCGAGTTTCAGCACCGCCAGAACGACCCTGATTCGTTTGTCAGCAGGGTGATGGCGCAGCCCATCCTGCCGTTGATTGGAGAGCCGCTTGAACCAGCCGGCGCTCGATAACCTGCTGTGCGTCGGCCAACTCAAGGCCATCTCAAGGCCAACTCAAGGCGGAGCCGCGCAATCCGGCCGAGTTGCGACGCCTGCTTACCATGGCGCAAACACGCTTGGCCGACGCACGGCTCGCCGGCGTTTCGCCGGAAGGGCGCTTTATCAGCGCGTACAACGCCGCTCATGCGGCCTCGCTCGCGGCACTGCGCTGGCATGGTTTCCGAAGCGAAAACCGCTATGAAAACGCTGAACAAGTCCCTGGAATACAGACTTGCGAACGAAGAGTATTTTCGATTCAACGTCTTGCAAGAGCGACTTTCTCAACCTACGGACTTGTTCAGTGTTTCCCTATATCGTCTTTCAGTGTCTGGCGCACACCCTCGATTGGCCGGCCTTCCGCTCTACGAGAAGCCACCCAAGGCGGGCAGCGCCGACTCCGGTACGCGATCCAGCACCTTGAGCAAAGCCTTGGCCGCACCGGTCGGGCTGCGTTTGCCCTGCTCCCAATTGCGGATGGTGTCCAGGGAAACTTCGATGCGCTCGGAGAATTCCAACTGCGTCAGGCCGAGGCGTTTGCGTACACGCTTGGCGAACTTGGCTGCGTCCAGTATGGCAGCGCCGTCGTCGACCTTTTGTTGCTGGACGATGTCCTTCTCGGTAGTTGCATCAAGGCGGCCCTTGTCGACCCGACCTTTGGGCAGGTTGGCCGGTCGGCTCAGGTCAATTTTCACGCGTGCTGTTTTCATAGAATCGCACCTCTCGTCGATTGGCCTTGCGGGCCGATATGATGCGAATTGACGTTTCGCGAACGGTATACACGAGCACGAATACTCGCGTCTCGATTTGTCCCGTCAGTCGAAAGCGGTCTTCGCCATAGTTCCAGCGTGATCCTCCTGCACAATCCTGTCGGGGTCCAGAAAGGCCAGCGTGCCCGCACCAATGTCCGCCTCGAAGTCGGCGACCAGTTTCCACCACAAGACCGCATTCCGGCGCACGCGCCACCGCAGAAGGCCGGCAGCGCTGTTGTCGCCCACCGGGATGGAAGCCAAATGTATATGTAGAATATATTTGACATTCAGGTCGCCTTCCGCTAATTTGGCGGCATGTCCCCCATTTTCGAACTCAGCGCTGCGGTACGAGCCCGCCGCTCCGACATGGGCCTCACCCAAATGGCGCTTGCTGCGCTCAGTGGCTTGTCGCGCGCGACCGTCAACCAGGTGGAAAAGCGGACGATCAAAGACCTGAGCCTCACCAGGGCCGCCAGAATGCTCGAGGTGCTCGGTCTATCGATGTCTATCGCAAGCCCCCGCCCGGGTTTCCCGCCAGTGAAAAAAGAGAAGAGCAGCGCACTGGATATTGCCGCGCGCACCGCCAGTGTCAGCTACAAGACATCGATTGGCGCCGATGACCTGCGCCGCGTGCTGATCGCGAGCGCGCTGCCACCTGCTTTCTTGCCTCATATTTATGCTTTGCTCGATGAGGCGCCGGTTTCGCTGTTGGCGTCCGTGGTGGAGCAGTTGCATCAGGAGGACGGCGTCGAGCGCGCCTGGGTGTGGAAGAAGATGCGCCTCTTGGCGCAGCGCCTCAAGAGCCTGCGGGAGATCTGGCGATGAGCGCGCCCGACATGGGCAAACCCGGCGTGTGGCGGGAGTTGTTCCCGCACGCCTTGACGCTTGCGGCTCATCTGGAGCGGCACATCTTGCGACCCTGGTGGACTTTCGGCGGCGGCACCGTGCTGATGCTGCGCCTTGGCCACCGCCAAAGCAAAGACATCGATCTTTTCGTGCCCGACCCCCAGTACCTGGG
>JAYTDE010000056.1:0-1728 GCA_043736195.1 Burkholderiales bacterium
ACCACTTCATCGAGCTTGGACAGGAAACCCGGCACGTGCAGCGACAATTCGGCCACCTGTTTCTGGATCAGCGGCGCCACGATCAGGATCAGCAACAACAGCACGAACATCAGCATGAGAATCATCAACAGTGCGCCGAGCGCGCGCGGCACGCGTCTCGCGGCCAGCCGGTCGACCCCCGGGTTGAGCATGTAGGCCAGCATGGCGCCGGCCAGGAAGGGCGTGAGGATCGGGCTCAACTGGGCCACCACCCAGGCTAAAGCCAGGCCGATGCCGATCCACCACGCGGTTTGCAGCTGCTTCGGACGAATCGGGTTCATTTGACGCTCGCGAGGGCAAGGGTGCGAATGGGTCGGGGCGGGTGGGATAAAATTCACGGCCTTGTCACCGACCGAATGCGGGGAGGTCGGTTTTGCCGGCCCTGCCAATGGCCACGCCGCGCGTTTTCCTCGTACTTGAGAGCGGATTCTACCTGCCGCACCTAACCGCAAGATTCGCCCCCACCATGAACCAACCCCCACTTTCCTATCGCGATGCCGGCGTCGACATCGATGCCGGCGATACGCTGGTCGAGCGCATCAAGCCTCTGGCCAAAAAAACCATGCGCGAGGGCGTGCTGGCCGGTATCGGCGGCTTCGGCGCGCTGTTCGAAGTACCCAAGCGCTACACGGAGCCGGTGCTGGTATCCGGTACCGACGGTGTCGGCACCAAGCTCAAGCTGGCGTTTCACCTGAACAAGCACGATACGGTTGGCATCGACCTGGTGGCCATGAGCGTCAACGACATCCTGGTGCAGGGCGCCGAGCCGTTGTTTTTTCTGGACTATTTCGCCTGCGGCAAGCTGCATGTGGATACCGCGACCCAGGTCATCGCGGGCATCGCGCGCGGCTGCGAGCTGGCCGGCTGTGCCTTGATCGGCGGCGAGACCGCCGAGATGCCCGGCATGTACCCGGATGGTGAATACGACCTGGCCGGGTTTGCCGTGGGCGCGGTGGAAAAATCCGCGATCATCAATGGCAGCAGCATCGTGGCCGGCGATGTGGTGCTGGGACTGGCTTCCAGCGGTGCGCATTCCAACGGCTACTCGCTGGTGCGCAAGATTATCGAACGTGCCAATCCGGATTTCAATGCCGACTTTCATGGTCGCGCCCTGCGCGAGGTGCTGATGGAACCGACGCGGATTTACGTCAAGCCGCTGCTGGCGCTGATCAAGAGTCTGCCGCTCAAGGGCATGGCGCATATCACCGGTGGCGGCCTGACAGAGAACGTGCCGCGCGTGCTGGGCGAAGACTTGACCGCATTGCTGCAGCGTGACGCCTGGCCGATGCCACCGCTTTTTTCCTGGCTGCAACAGTACGGGGGGGTGGCCGACGCCGAGATGCATCGGGTATTCAATTGCGGTATCGGCATGGTGGTGATCGTCGCCGCCGCGGATGCCGAGCGGGCGATGGCGGAGCTTGCCGCTGCCGGTGAAACCGTGTGGCGCATCGGCGCGATCGCCGAGCGCGCATTCGGCCAGGGGCAGACCATCGTCAAATGAAGGGACGTCGGCCCAATCAGTAGGGTGGGGACCGCGCTCTTGCATGAAGTCGAGCCGATTTTGTTCGAAACTCCGCCTTCCAGGCGGCTCCCGCATGCGTTTTCAAGGCACTTAAGGCGCGTTTAAGTTTGCCGGAGCAGGATGTCTTTTTGTACGGGATGTCGGGCGCGCTGTCGAGGTGAATTTGG
>JAYTDE010000057.1:0-2029 GCA_043736195.1 Burkholderiales bacterium
CAATTCGTCGCGGCCGCGATACAGGTTGACGAACTCGCGCTCGCGCCCGACATGGGCGACCAGCTTGCCGATGCCCATGTCCTCCAGGGTCTTGGCCAGGCGCGGGTTGGATTCGCGCAACAGGCGCATGACGAAGGGCACCGGGTCGTTGCGCCCGAGCACCCCGGCAATGCGCAAAATCACGTCGAAGGGCAGCGCCACTTTGCCGGCTTCGAAATGCTCAAGCAGGGTCGCATCCTTGAGATCGATCGCCGCACCCAAATCACTCACGGAAAGGCCGGCGGTCTCGCGCACGTCATGCAGCAACGCGCCGGCACGCTTGAGCGAAGCCGCAGCGGCTGGACTGGCCAGCGCCGGGGCGACCACGCTTGCCATGCGCGCACCGGCACCGGCGCTTGTGAGCATGCCATCGGCCCAACGCCCGAGATCGCGCACCATGCCCAGGAGTGGCAGGTTGGGCACGAACTTGCCCATCAGGGTGTCGACCGGGCCAGTGGACGCGCGGCCGGCACGCTTGCGCGGTGGCTTCGCCGGCGCTGCTGGCTTCTTTGTTGCGGTGCGTCGGTTAGCCATCGTGTTTGCCTGTTCGGGAGTTGCGCGACCGGCGGATTATGCGGCAAGCGCGACGGCCGGCGCCGCTGCCCAGAGATCGTGATCCGGCCGCTCCCTTCAAGCCTTCATCGGCAACAGTGTCCGTATCAAGTATGGCTTGTCTGAGTATGCACAGGCGCGCGGCGCGCGCCTGCATCACCGCCCTGATGAAAAAGGGATTGCGATCAGTATCGGCATGCCCTACGTGAGCGCACTCAACTTGTCGGACCAGAGCTGTTTCTTAATGGCGAAGCGGTTGAAGTCGCCGTCGCGATAGGCAACTGGCACACCCAGCGCGTTGGCATGAGCAGCGATCAGCAGGTCAAAGGTGGCCGACGGATTGCCCTTGATTTCATGGATCGCCAGGAGTTTGGCCGCGGCGAGCGCTGCGCGCTGGTCGAAGGCCAGCGGCTGGAATTTCTTGACCAGGATGGCCAGCCTGGCCTTGTTCTTCGCCTTCAAGGTACCGCGTTCCACACCGACTTGCAGCTCGGTCAGGGCGATGGCCGACATGGCCACATCGCGTGGACTGAAACGGTAGAGACGATCCAGGATGTACGGGTTTTCATGCTCGATCTCGATCAAGACCGAGGTGTCGAGCATGAATCGCACTACATGGCCTTAAGCTTTCTGACGGTCTCCGGCGACATCGTCTCGATGAGGAATCCCCAGCCGTTTTTGATGCCGCGGTCATAGGCGGATATCGCCTTGCGGGCAGCAGGTTTTTTGGCGGCGGGTTTCTTCGCAGCGGGCTTGCGTGCACCTTTGGCACGCGGGGCTTTGGGCTCTGCGTAGCTATCGAATGTGCTCATGGTTTCACCCTCCTACAGGTTGACGGCGAAATTGTAGCAGTCGCTTCCGGTGCTCCGGTGAATGTCAAGATAGTTGTCGCCTCAAACATGCAGCCAAAGGCTGTCTATCCATGTCACTTGCTGCCATGCTGATCACCGAGTCACGCTCCGGGCTATACGTCAATCGCTGCCTGACATTGATCGCACTTGCGTTGACCAGGCGGAGTGCTTGGTCCAAGCCTTTTCGATCTTCCGCAAAGCGGAGTATCTGACGCATGTTCGCCCGGTGCGCCGGCAATGTCCGTCGAGTTGGCTGCTACCATTTGCGCCATGCGACTATTACTCTACAAAGACCTGGATCTGCGGCGCGTCAAGCCGGCGTTCGCGAAGGTCCGCAGCGCCATCGAAGCCGGTGATTTCCGCAGCGCGGACATCAAGAAACTCGCGCCAACCGCCTATTGGCGCGCCAAGCTCGACTACAGCAACCGCCTGTTGCTGCAATTCGCCCGCTGCGGCGACGAAACGGTTTGCCTGGCACTCGAAGTGATCGAAAACCATGCCTACGAAAAGTCACGTTTCCTGCGCGGCGCAGTGATCGATGAAGCGAAGATCGAGCGCGAGCCGGTGATGGCCGATGCCGCTGCGGG
>JAYTDE010000058.1:0-2377 GCA_043736195.1 Burkholderiales bacterium
TGGGGCGTCAGAGCTGAACGACCGATGAGCCTTCAATTTCAACTTCCCGCACCTTCGGGCGATGCGCATCCGATCTTCGCCAATGCGAAAGCGTGCGCCGAGTGGGTCGAGGCACTGCCGCTGACCAATCCGGCCACCGCGCAGGCGCAGTTGCGGGCGCAGATCAACCTTTTGCCAAGCGCCGGATTCAAGCCGGCGGTGTTGTTCGAAATCCTCGAGCAACTGCGCACGCCCTTGTTATTCGTGCAGACAGAGGCTGCGCGAAAATTTGCCTTCAGGCCTCTGCCGCTGGCCGAATTCGAAGTCGGCGCCTGTACTGCGGTGCTTGAACTTTGGCGCGCTTTCGGATTGTGTTGGCAGGTGTGCGTGCAGTCGGCGCTTGACGCCGAGGGCGGGCAGAAAGGGTTCGCGGCCGCGGTTTGCCAGCGTGCTCTTGACGTGCAGGCGCGCTTGCTGCTTGATACCGCCCATGCCGGCACAGAGTTGCCGGGTGCCGACTGGATGCTGCTGCACAAACTGTATCTCGCTGCCGAGCGGATGGGGGTTGCCGCTGACAAGGTCAAGGACGCGCAATTGCGCGAGATCGGCGCCACCAATTGCAGTGCCACCTACGCGCGACCGGTATTGCTGGTGCTGGGTGCGCCCGGCGACTGGGGTGGTCGCCAGTCGCAACTGGTGGCGCGCTTGATGGAGCGCTTGGCCATCAAGATCGTGATCAGCGCCGACCCGCCGGCGAATCCGACCAAGCCGCCGGTCATAGTCGACCTCGCGGCGGCGCGTGGCGGGTTTCGACCGGAGACGTCTGCCGGCGCTCGCGGTGCCGATCTGCGCTATCTGGATATCAGCGACCTCTCGATTTCCATCAAGAATCGCATCAATCTTTTGCGCAAAGGGCAAAGTCCGGCCAGCCTGGGATTGGGTGAAGACAGCACGATGCCGGCAGTCGAGCAGTTGCTGATCGCGCTATACAAGCATTGGGGCGACGGTCGCGCCGGCCGCGAACAGGCGCGGCGCGCATCCGGCGGGCGGGCGCTTGTGGCCTGTGGCTTCGATGCGATTCATTACTACGTGTCGGGCAAGCCGTTCAGGCAACCGGGCCAGAGGACCGAACTTTCTTCACGCCAACGTCAGGAAATTGCAACCTTTGGCCGGATTTCCACCCGTGACGACGACCAGCACAGCCTGATGCAGGGGTTCGCTCTCGAAGACTGGGCCATGCATGACGAGAGTGTTGCCGGCTTGCGCCTGGTGCGGGCAGCCGGCATGAATGGCGCCAGGCTGTCGTTCGGCCAGTTGCTGGCGATCCGTCCGTCCAGCGCACGCACCTTCAGCATGGGTGTAGTGCGCTGGGCGCAGGTGCAAGCCAACGGTGACCTGATGATAGGAGTCAAGTCGCTGCCGGGCGCGCCGACAGCGGTAGCCGTGCGCGCCACCGGACTGAATGCGGGCGCTGAAAAGTACCAGCCAGCACTGCTGCTGCCCGCGGTGCAGGCGCTGCAGTCAACTTCCTGCGTACTGCTGCCGGCGGGCTGGTTCAAGCCCGACCGTGTGCTTGACATGCACGCTGAACGGCATGCAACAATCAAGCTTCTGAGTCTTGAGGAGCGCGGCGCCGATTTCGAGCGCTGCGGTTTCGGCGTCGCCTGAAACCCCGCCATGCGATTGCCGGCGCATCGATGCCGAACTCCGTCACCATGGCCTCGCGCGCGACGAACCTTTGCGGTTTGCCAATAACCGCCTTTTGAACCGCCACAGCCGCTGCGGATGAGGTCATCGAGCAGATCGATACTGTCTCGAAGCGCACAGGCTCATCTATGCAGGTGTTGTCGCGATTGGCCGGGCGGCGCGCAGCGTCGCGTTTGCCTGCTTCTTGGCGCAACGTCGCGGTATTTTGTCAGGTTGGCCGGCAAGGAAAAACTATGCTGTTGTCATTTTTTGGCAAGCCGGTTATTATGACAAAGTCATAATTCTCTTGCGGCGTTCAAGTGATCGCCGCCGGAATCGGAGTCAGGCATGCAGTCGACGGAAATGATGTTGGGCCGGATCAGTGGCGTGACCACCGCCGGACGCGCCAAGCAGTGGCTGCGCGACCTGCCGATATCGGATGCGCGCAGCGCGCATCACGCCGTTTCCGCACTATTGCGCGAATTGAGCCAGGCGACGCCTGGGCCGCGCGAAAGGTTGGAGATCCTCGAGACTGTGCGCGGGCATATCGCCGGCATTGATGCCAGGTACGCAAGGCGCTATGCCGGTAAGCCGCTGCCGCTGGGCTTGGCCGAGCGCAACGCGTTCAATCACGCCCGGGCGCAGTGGCGGGCGTTGGCCGCCGCCTATCTGGAGGTATTCGAGGCGTCGCTTGATGTCGCCGATCTCGCGC
>JAYTDE010000059.1:0-9665 GCA_043736195.1 Burkholderiales bacterium
CCCTTGCTGTGCAACAAGACCAACCTCGCCCGGGCCCGGGCCTTCGCCAGGCAACTGCAGGCCGACATGGGCGGCACCGAGATTGGCGCCGCGCTCGCGGCAACCTACGCGGCCCTCTCCGGGGTGGACGCGGCCGACATCTTCCTGGTGACGGACGGCGAAGTCGGCACCTGGCAGCAGGTGGTCGATGCGGCGAAACAAACCGGCCACCGCATTTTCACCGTCGGCGTCGGCGCCGCGGTTTCGGAAGCCTTCGTGCGCGGGCTGGCACAAGCCACCGGCGGCGAATGCGAGCTGGTGTCGCCCACCGAAGGCATGGCGGAGCGGGTGCTGCGCCACTTCGAGCGCATGCGCGCACCGAAGGCCACGCGCGTTGCGCTGCACTGGCCGCAGGGCGCGCTCGACCTCAACCCCGGCACGATCGGCGCGCTGTTCGAGGGCGATACCGTGATCGCCAGCGCGCGCTTCGATCAGGCCGCGATCGCAGGCGAGGTGGTGCTGGAAATCGAAACCGCGGAAGGCGATATCGCGCGGCAGGCCTTGACGCTCCATGCCCCCGCCGCAGCCGGCGCCGACGCGCTTTCCAGCGTGGCCCGGCTGGCGGCGGCGATGCGCCTAAAAACGCAGGCGCCCGAGGCCGGGCTCGCCACTGCGCTGCGCTACCGCCTGATGAGCCCGTGGACCAACACGCTGGTGATCGCGGAGCGCGCGGAGGAACAAAAGGCGCAGGAGCTGCCGGCGCTGCGCCAGGTGCCGCATACGCTCGCCGCCGGTTGGGGCGGCACCGGGCGGCACCTTGCCATGTGTGCGTCCGCGCCGAGCGCCGGCGCGGACTATTCCATGCTGCCCGGCGCCGATGCGATGCGCCTCGCTGATGCGCAAGGCGGCCATGCCGATAGCTACTCGATTCAGCGTCAAATGGTTCAGCCGGGCGCTGCCCTCGCGCCGCCTTTTGATCTGCTGGTCGGATTGGTCAATGCCGATCCGCGTCAGCTGGCAACGCATGAGCCCATCGACCTGCTTGACTTGGCCGGGCTCACCGCCGAGTTCGATGACCTGTTCAGCCATGCACAAGACCTCGGATTGAACGCCAAAGCAATCGCGACCGTCCTGCTTGCCGAGCTTCTCGCTGGCCCCTTGCGCAAGCACCTGAGCGCCGCGGCGCAAGTTGAGGTCAGGCAGCTGCACGAGCGTGCGCAGCGGATCATCGAGGCGCTCGAAAATATCGAGCGCCACGTCGCAGGCCTCGCGCAGAGCATCGAAGCCGGCGCAGGGAATGCCGTGCTGCAGCCGCAGCGCGCCGATGAGATCCGGCAGGCGCTCGCGCACCTGCCCAAGCCAGGCGAACTGCTCCGGCACATAAAGGAGCGCGCGCGCCGAACGACGCAGCGCATCCGCCGGCATCAGCCCGGACGGACAAGCGGCGCACTCGCCTGAACCAACACCAATCCGGGCGCCCGCCCGGCTGCGGGGCGCGGCCCGCGGGGGCTCATTTCGGTGAGCCAGAAACGCGCGCACTTGCGTGTTCGACAGCATCGGAGTTTCACATGAACCAGATCCAATCCACCCTTTCGCAACTGACCCTTGGCCAGGCGCAATACTTCGCCAACATGACCTTGTTCCCGTTGATCACAGCGCACACCGAAGCACCCGATTACCTGGTGCTGGAAGAGGCGCTGCAACAGAAGCTCGGCCAGATCACCGAGATTTCCGAAGACGGCAGCGTGCCCGAGCTGGCCTTCGAGAACAAGGCCCCAGCGCGCGTGCTGCTGGTCGATGGCGAGCAGCTCATCGGCGCGCGCCAGAACCGCATTCTCAACATCAGCATCCTGGTGCCGGCCGGCAAGAAGCTCACCATTCCGGTCTCGTGCTGCGAGCAGGGGCGCTGGTCGTACACCGGCGCGCGCGCGTTCTCGTCTTCCGACAGCAGCCTGTTTTCAAGCGCCAAGATGCGAAAGATGATGCAGGTATCGGCTTCGATGCAAAGCCGCGGCGACCATCGCTCCGACCAGCGCGAAATCTGGAACGACATCGCGATGAAGTCCGCCAGCCTGGGTGTGCACTCCGGCACCGGCGCCATGGAAGATGTGTATGCCCAGTAGCACCAGCGGATTGAAAGTTATGTGACTGCATTCACGCTGGTGCCCGGCCAGTGCGGCGCGGTGGTGGCGCAGGATGGGCGGGTGGTCGGGCTGGAATTGTTCGACTCGCCGGCCACCTTCGCGCGCTTTTTCCAGAAGCTGTTGAAGGGCTTCGCCCTGGATGCGATCGACGTGCGCCAACCGCTGGATGCCATGCCGGCGGCCGCGATCGCGCGCGACTTCATCGCCCGCCTGATGGCCTCATCCGCTGAAACTTTCGCCGCCCTGGGCGACGGCGAGGATGTTCGCATGCAGGGTGCGGATGTGGTGGTCGGCGCCCTGGTGGCCGACGGCCGGGTGCGCCACCTGGCCGGCTTCCGGACCGCGGGGCTGGGGGAAACCTCGGCGTCGTGGCGTGCGCACAAGGTGCAATCGCAACGCTCCGGGCGCGACGGCGTGCGCTGAAACGCGGCGGTATGCGCGGCGAAGCGCGGCGGCACGTTCGCGCGGCAAGCGCGAGCGGGCCGGCCGCTCTCGGCTGGCGTCAAAAGAGTTCAATTTCCGCCCTGCGAGCCGGAAACTTGCCTTGAAAATCCCGCTTTTCATGCGGGATTTTCAAGGTATAATTCGCCATGCTCGAACGTACAAGCCTCGCATCCACGGTACAGGCCGCACTCGCGCGCAGCCCGGCGGTGGCGCTGGTCGGGCCGCGCCAGGTGGGCAAGACCACGTTGGCACGCACCCTTTTGGGAAATGGCTCGCCCAACTGGTTCGATCTTGAAGACCCGCAGGTCGAGGCACAGATGGCGGCGCCGATGGTGGCACTGAAAGACTTGCGCGGCTTAGTCGTCATCGACGAAGTGCAACATGCGCCGGGGCTCTTCAAGGTGCTGCGGGTGCTGATCGACCGCCCCGACAACCCGGCGCGCTTCCTGTTGCTGGGCAGTGCCTCGCCGACACTGCTGCGCCAGTCCAGCGAATCGCTCGCGGGAAGACTGGAAGTAATCGAGGCCGGTGGCTTCACGCTTGACGAAACCGGCACCGAACGCGCCGCGGCGCTTTGGTGGCGCGGCGGTTTTCCGCGCTCGTTCACCGCCGCGAGCGACGCCGCCAGCCGCATCTGGCGGCGCGAGTTCATCCGAACCGTGGTCGAGCGCGACCTGCCGCAACTGGGCCTGGCCGCAGCACCTCCGGCCTTGTACCGCTTCTGGGCCATGTTGGCGCACACCCACGGCCAAACCTGGAATGCCGCCGATCCGGCGCGCTCACTGGGCGTCAACGAAAGCACGGTGCGGCGCTACCTCGACTGGCTGACCCAGGCCTACCTGGTGCGTCAACTGCAGCCCTGGTTCGCAAACCTCGGAAAGCGCCAGGTCAAGGCCCCGAAAATCTACCTGCGCGACTCCGGCCTGTTGCACGAACTGCTGGGCATCGCCGATTCAGGCGCGCTGTCACGGCATCCGAAGAGTGGTGCTTCATGGGAAGGTTTCGCGCTCGACCAGGTGCTGCGTATCGCGCAGCCCGACCAGGCCTATTTCTGGGGCACCCACGCCGGGGCCGCACTCGACCTTCTGATGTTCAAGGACGGCCGGCGCGTGGGCGTGGAATTCAAGCGCACCGACGCGCCGCACCTCACGCTGTCGATGCGCATCGCATTGCATGATCTCGCACTGGACGCGCTGTACGTGGTCTATCCAGGGGACAGGCGTTACGCGTTGGCGCCGCAGGTGGAGGCCGTGCCGCTTTCGGCGCTGCTGCCTTTGCCGATGCGGCACGCCGGCTGAAACGTCGAACGCCTTGCCGGAGGGCGGCGCCTGCCGGCGTCGGTGATGCAAAGCGTGGCGCCGGGCGCCTAAGCGCGGGCGGGTCAGCGGACCGGCGCCAGCCCAGCGACCGCATCGAGAAGGCGACCCGCAACCTCGATCAACTCAGCCAGCAGTCGGGGATCCTCGAACAGCGCCCCTTCGTATTCGATCACGTTGCGACGCTGATGGCAGTGGGCAAGCAGGCGCGAGTCGGCGGCATCGAGTTTGAGTGTGTGCTCCAGCGCCTGAAACACCAGGTAGCGGTTATCCGAGCGGTAACCGTTCCAGCGCAAGGCCGCCAGCGACAAGGCATGCGCGGCGTTGTACGCGAGATCGAAACGGCTTTCGACCGCGATGCTCGTATTGCGGGCATCATTGAGCCGTACGCGCGCGGAGGTCACCAAGCCGTCGAACTCGGCCTGCGCCGGCGGCTCCGCCTTCAGCTTGCCGATGCGAACCAGGTTCTCAAGATTTTGCAAGGTCATCGTCGGATCCGATGATGAATATCTTGGGCTGCTCCAGCACGCGGGTGATGAAACTGTTGACTTTGGCAATCTTGCGATGCAGGTCGGCGCGCGATTGCAGGGTCGGATTGATCTTGCGCGCCAATCGCGTTTCCGCCGGCGCAAGCGCGCGCATCAGGTCCGCATAGGCAAGCGTGTCCGCAAGCACAAACAAGTCGATGTCGCTGTGCGCCGTATCAGACCGCTTCGCCACCGAACCGTAGACGAAGGCGACCGCGATTTCGCTCGCGCAAGGCAGGAGCGCGTCGCGCAGCACATCGGCCAGGCCGAAGGTCTTGACGACGATGCCGTGCAGTTCCTCGAAAATCGGCGCACCGCGGTTCGCCTGGTAGTGTTTCTGCTGACCGATGACCTGCATGCTGATCAGACCCGCGCGCTGCAAGCGCGCCAGTTCGCGCTGCAGCGCCCCCTTGCCGGAGTGCGTCAGGCGCAACAGTTCATTGCCGTAAAACGAGCGGTCCGGGTGGGCGAACAGGGTGCCCAGCACCCTTTGCTGGACGCCTGAAAACAGCGCTGCACCGAGGCTGTTGTCCGTTTCTTTCGGTCCCATTTTGGGGATTGTAACCCCCATTTCGGGGATGATGCAAGGGCCTGCTCCAGGGTGGCCGATATGATCTTCATAGCCTTCGCTGCCACGCGAATCCGCCTGGCAACGGGGACGACGCACTGCATTGCCTCACAGCGCCGCGATCATTCCAACCCGGAGACAGCGGCATGCCTGCGCAGAAGCTCGCTCAAAACATGCATTCCGCCGGCGCATTCAGCGGCACTCAAATACGCCAGCACATAGCGATCCGGTCGCAGCACCACGGCATTCGCGCCGGCCGCGATGAGCGTCTGTTCGATCACGCCTTCGCAATCGCGCAAGGCCTTGTCGCCATCAGCCGCACCGAACGCTTCGCCCTTGCGCAGCAACAGAAGCGCCCGCGGCCGGAACCCCGGCGCCAGCGCTGCAAGCGCCGGCGGCACGCCGTCGGCCTGTCATCCGATGTACGCGAAACCCGGGCCCAGCAGGCCATCGAGCAACACCCGCACACCAATCACGCCGCTCGATGGTCGGCTGCGGAAACAGTTGCCCGGCGCACACTCCGCCCTGCGGCCCGCCGGGCACGAAAAATCCCGAGCCAAAGCGCGGCTTGGGCTTGAATTTCAGTTGCAGCACGTAGTCGCGCGCCGGCGGATACAGGCCGGCTAAACGCAGCGCGCCCTGCATCGCCATCGCCGCCAGCCGCGACTTGGGCTGCATGAAGCGGCCGATGCGCAGCGCCATCGCGATCAGCGACCAGGCGTGCGGCTTGCGCTCTTCCTCGTAAGTATCGAGCAGCGCGGCGCCCTGTTCACCGCGGCTCACCGCGGCCAGCTTCCAGGCCAGGTTGAAGGCATCGCGCACGCCGCTATTCATGCCCTGCCCGGCGAACGGCGGCGTCAGGTGCGCAGCATCGCCGGCCAGCAGCACACGGCCAAGCTTCCAGCGCTCCGCCATGCGCGCATGGAAGGTGTAGACCACCTTGCGCACCATCGCCAACTTTTCGTCGCTGGCAACACGGGCGCGCATCCAGGCGCGAATTTGCGCTTCATCCAGCACGTCCTCCGGCGACTCGTGCTCGAACAGCATGAATTCATAGCGCACGGTGCCATGCGGGCCCGGCAGGCGAATCGCCGGGCGCCGCGGGTCGCAATAGGTGCGGGTATGGATGAACGGGTCCGGGCGATCGGCCAGATCGACGATCAGCCAGCGCTCGGCATAGGTGGTGCCGCCAAGGGCGACGCTCAAAGCCGCGCGCACGCCGCTCTTGCCGCCGTCGCAGCCGATCAGCCAGTCGCAACTGAAGCTGCCAGGCCCGGCCGCGCCCTCCACCTCGAGCGTGACGCGCGCGCCACCGTCGGTGAAGCGCTTGAGTTCGGTGGAAAGCATCACGTGCACCGACGCAAAGCGTCCCAGCCCCTCCAGCAGGCGCGCTTCCAGCAGCGGCTGGCGAAACGCGTTGCGCTTGGGATGGCCGTATTCGCGCGAGGTCGGCTCGATGCGTGCGAACTCGCGCCCCGACCACGAGAAGTAATGCACGCCGTAACCCAGCACCACGTCGGGCAGCACCTGCTCGAGCACGCCCATGTTCTGCAGGGTGCGCAGGCTTTCGTCGTCGATCGACACCGCGCGCGGTTCGTTAACCGTCGAGGGGTTGCGTTCCAGCAGCAGGGTGCGGATGCCGTAGCCGCCCAGCAGGTTGGCCAGCGTCAGTCCGCAAGGACCGGCGCCGACGATCGCCACCGGATAGTGCGTGACCGTCACCCTTGGAGCTAGCTGCGCATGATGGCGCGGCCCCACAGGTTGAGGGTGCGCTCCTCGTGCGGCCACAGGCCCACCGCGCGCCCGGGCTGGCAGACCTCGATCTCGGAGGAAATCTCGGCTAAGTTGCCGTCGGGGTCGGCCACCATGAAAAACACGTCGTTGCCGGGCCCATGGCGCCCCACGCCCCAGGCCATCGGCGTCTTCAGGGTCGCCATGTGGTCGGCCCAGTCGCGCAGGTCGGTCCAGTTGGGGGTTTCGAACGACTGATGGTCGAAGCGCACCGCCGGCGCGCCGAACAGGGCCAGGGCATGGTGCATGTGGTCGGTGCGCAGGAAGCAGGCGCGCAGCGCACCGGACGCGTCCTCGACCCGGTCCGACAGGATGAAGCCCAATTGGTCGCGGTAAAACGGCAGCAGACGCGCCGGATCGGGGCTGCGCAGTGCGAAATGCTGGGTCATGGCTCCCGGCAGGCCGGCGCCGGCATCGGATGTGGCGGCGCCGCCTGTGGTGAATACCGTCAGGTTGCCGTCGGGATCGCGCGCAGCGAAGGCTTCCGCATCAAACAGCGCGGGAGTCGGCAGCGCTACCTGCAGCGCCGCTGGCACCCTTGCGCGCTGGGCCAGGAGGCCGGCGCGGTCGGTGAAGCGCCAGGCCGCGTACTTGAGCTGGTTCGCAGTGCCATTCGAGATAGCCAACTTCCGCGCCGGCCCTGTGAGCATCCACACCTCATCGACAATGCTCACTGTCATGCCGAGATGCGCGGCATAGAAGCGCGCCGCCTCCCGCGGCGCCGGGGATGCCAGATGCAGGTGGTCAAGGACTGCGCCGATTTCCATGGGCATCATCAAGACTGGAAGAGCCCGCATGATGCGCACGTCGCGTGCGGCTGTCAACGCAACGCTGCATGACCCATGCGGTTCGACGCGCTACAGCTCGCAATGCCAGGGTTCGGCGCGCACCCTCAATGCGGCGTCAGGCAGAAAAACCCGGACACCGCGGCCTGCCCCACCGAGCCGGCATGGGCGATGCCGAATAGCCCCAGGCCCAGCACGATGCTCCCCGCGATAGTACGCACCGCGCGCCCGTTGCGGCTGTGTGACAGCGCACGCATCAAAGCGCCGGCCAACAGCAGGTTGGGCAGGGTGCCCAGGCCGAAGGCCAGCATCACCAGCGCGCCATCGAACGCGTCGCCGGCCAAAAGCGCGGTGGCCAGCATGCTGTACACCAGGCCGCAGGGAATCCAGCCCCACAACAAGCCCAGGCCGAGGGCGCGCGGCCAGGTACGGGCCGGCAGGAAGCGCCCTGCCAGCGGCCGGATCAGGCGCCACGCCAGCGCCCCCACGCGTTCGAGGGCCGCCACATAGCGGGTGATGCCGAAAAGGTAGAGGCCCAGGCCCACCAGCATCAGGTTGGCCAGCAGATACATGGCCAGCTGGATCGGCAGCAGGTCGTTGAGAAACATCGCCATCGAACCGGCGGCGCCGGCCGCCGCCCCGGCCACGCTGTAGACCATGATGCGCCCGGCGTTGAACGCCAGGTGCAGCGACCACGGCGCGCGCCCGCCCGGCTGGCCGGCCGACAATGCCGCGACAATGCCGCCGCACATGCCGGCGCAATGCATGCCGCCCAGCAGACCCACCATGAAAACCGCGCCTAGAGCGGCTGCGGTCATATGCGGGCCTCAGATGATGCGTGAGTAGCGGTTGCGCGCACGGTCGGCCTGCAGATAGCGATCGAAGGGCATGCAGATGGCGCGCAGGAAAAACCTGCCGGTCGGTGTGACGCTTATATCGGCCGGCGTGATGTGCAGCAGCCCGGCACGCTCGAACTCGTCAAGCGCGGCCAGTTCGGCGGCGAAATAGTCGCGAAAGTCGATCAGGTAGGCGATCGCTATCGATTCGAACGATACACAGCCCTGGCACATCAGCGCCATGATCACCGTGCGCCGCACCAGGTCGTCGGCATTGAGCTCGATGCCGCGCGTCACCGGCAGGCGCCCCTGGTCAAGGCAATCGTAGTATTCGTCCAGGGTGCGCACATTCTGGCTGTAGATCGGGCCGATCTTGCTGATCGACGAAATGCCCAGCGCCAGCAGGTCGCATTCCGCTTGCGTGGTGTAGCCCTGGAAGTTGCGGTGCAGGCGCCCGCTCTTCAAGGCCAGCGCCAGTTCGTCGTCCGGCCTGGCGAAGTGATCCAGCCCGATATACACATAGCCGGCACCCTGCAGGCGCGCAACCGACAGCAGGAACAGGCGCAGCTTGGTTTCGCCGCTGGGCATGTCGGCCGGCGCGATGCGCCGCTGCGGCTTGAAGCGCTGCGGCAGGTGCGCATAGCTGTAGAGCGCGATGCGCTCCGGCGCCTGGCCGATCACTTCATCGAGGGTGCGCGCGAAACTTTCCTCGGTCTGGCGCGGCAGGCCGTAGATCAGGTCGAAATTCACCGAGCCGAACCCCGCCGCGCGCGCCGCGGCCAGCACCGCGCGCGTCATTTCGATGCTCTGGATGCGGTTGACCGCCTTTTGCACCTCCGGGCTCACGTCCTGAATCCCCAGGCTCATGCGGTTGAACCCGAGTTGGGCCAGAAGCTCGATGGTGGCCTGGTCAGCGGTGCGCGGGTCGACCTCGATCGACAATTCGGCGTCCGCCGCGAAATCGAAATGCGCGCGCAATATCGCCATCAGTTCGGTGAGTTCCGCATGCGACAGGAAGGTCGGCGTGCCGCCGCCGAAATGCAGTTGGCTCAGGCGCCGCTCGCCGCCCAGGTGCGCAAGCTGCAAATGCAGCTCCTTTTCGAGATAACGCAGGTACCTGGCCGATCGCCCGTGATCACGGGTGATCACCTTGTTGCAGGCGCAGTAGTAGCAGATCGAGGCGCAAAACGGCAGGTGCACGTAGAGCGACAGCGGGCGCGCGAAGCCGCCGATGCTGCGCCGCGACAGCCAGGCGGCATGCGCGGCGGCATCGAA
>JAYTDE010000060.1:0-9018 GCA_043736195.1 Burkholderiales bacterium
TGGTGCGAATGCGCACCCAGTCGCCCGGCGCGATGCCGCGCGCGGCGGCGGCAACGGGCGCGATCTCGAGCAGCGGGTCGGGCATCAGCCGGCGCAGGGATTCGATATTGCGATGCTGGCTGTGGCAGTACGCCACCACCTTGGCCGCACCCAGGCGCAGCGGATAACCCTCTGGCGCGAGCGGCAGATCCTGCGGCGCCAGCACCGGCAATGGCGCGATGCCGTGCGCAAGCAGCCGCTCGGAGTACACCTCGACCCGGCGCGTTGGCGTGGCAAAGCCGCGCGCCACACCATCAGCGCCGGCTTGCGCATAGGCCTTGAGTGCCACACTTCCATCGAGCTCGATGCCGGCCGGCGCGGCCCGCAATTGCGCCACATCCAGGCCGGCCGCCGCCAATTGCGTGTCGTGCCCGCGATCGACGCTGCCATCGAAGAATTGCGCGCGCAGGCCGAGGCGTTCGGCTAAGCCCATGACGATATCGGTATCGCTCCTGGCCATGCCGATCGGCGCGACCACCGCGGGTCGCAGCTGCACCCGTTTCAGTGATGCGAGGCTGGTGTCGAAGCCGGCGCGCAAACCCTCGCGTTCCCAGGAGGTGGCCGCCGGCAGCAGGATGTCGGCATAGCGCGCGCTGGCATTGGCGAAAAAATCGGCATGCACGTGGAATTCGAGCCGCTCGAACGCCGCCTGTGCCAGCGCTGTATCGGGCTGCGAGGAAAGCAGGTTGGTGCCGAACGAAAACAGCATGCGCACCGGATAGGGCTTGGCGTCGAGCACTGCGCGATAAACGTCGCGCGCGGTGACAAAGCCCATGAGGCCGGGCCCGAGCGGGCGCTGCGCAAGCCCGAGCGCCTTGGCACGCTGCGCCGGGACCAGCAAATCGCCGCCGGAAATGTCGACAAAGGGCGCCACCGCGCCCGCCACATTGCCGCCAGCGGCGCCCGTGCTGCCGGTCAAGGCGTACAGCAAGGTCAGCGCGCGGTCGGTCTGGGTCGCGGTCACACTCTGACCAATGCCGTTCCAGGCGTAGTACGCCACCGATTTCGCCTGGCCCAGAATGGTCGCGGCATGCTGCAGGGCCGCCGCATCCACCCCGGTGCATGCGGCCACACGGGCCATCGGCCACTCGGCGGCGGCCGCGGCGTAGAGATCGAAGGCGCTGCGGCAGGCCAGGCGGCCGGCAGCGGTATCGACCTCGATGGCGGTGCGCAAGTCGACCTCCGGCATGCCTTCGGGCCAGATGCCGCGCGCCATGTCGTAAGGCACCAGACGCTGGTGCGTATCGAGCGCGAAAATGACGTCGGCGCTGCCGCCGGCCAATCGATCGCTGGCACGCAGAAAACGCCCGTTGTCCGAGCGCACCAGGAACGGCCCGTTGGTCCATTCACGCATGAAGCGCTGATCGAAGCTGCCGGCCTCGATCAGCAGGTTTGCCAGGCCCAGCGCCAGCGCCTGGTCGGTGCCGGGCAGCACCTGCAACCACTGCGTGGCCTGCTTGGCGAAGGCGATCGGGCGCGGGTCAACCACGATCATGCGTGCGCCGCGCTTGACCGCATCCTGTATCTCCGCCACCCGCGCCAGCCAGGTGACAGCCGGGTTGTTGCCCCACAACAGCACGCAGTCGGTGGCAGCGAAATCCGGCGTGCCGATGTCGTGCCCGAAGGTGAAGCGGGTGGCGTGATCCTTGTGCCAGTTGCAAATCTCGGTGGCGTAAATGGTGTTGGGGCTGCCATAGGCGCGGATCAGGCGCTCGATCCAGGCGATCGAATCCTGCAGGTGCGAGCCGGAGGGCGTGGTGACTGAAAACGCCACCTGCTCCGCGCCATGGTCGCGGCGAATCGCGATCATGCGCGCGGCGATTTCATCCTGCGCCGCATCCCACGAGATCGGCACCCAGCCGGGATCGGCCGCACCCTTGGGCGCGGTGCGGCGCAGCGGCTGCGTCAGGCGCTCCGGGTGATACACCAGTTCCGGCGCGGCACGCCCCTTGGGGCATAGCTTGGCACCGGTCGGATGCCCGGGTAGCGGCTCGATCGCGGTCAGCCGCCCGTCTTCCACCACCGCCATACAGCCGCAGCGCGAACGGCATTGGGTGCAGAACGCCGCCGTGCGGATCACCCCCGTATCGCTCACGCGCTCAAGCCTTCGCGACCGCGGTGTCGGGCGCCAGATCGTAGTGGAACACCTTGCAAATGAGCTGCCAGCGGCCTTCCAGCAGCACGAAGGTCAGCGAGTCGGTGAAAAGCCGCGGCAGGATCGAGCACTGCACCCGCGCCAGCGCGGTCACCGGCCCGATGAAGTCGATCGACAGGATGCGGTCGGTGCGGGCCTCGCCACGGCCAGCCGGTGACGGGCGCTTGTCGACCAGTGCGAAATACTGCTCCATGTTGAGCGCCAGGAGGCTGCCGTCGCTGGCGCAGGCATACAGCGCGGCCGGGTGGAACACCTTGCGCAGGAGCTGCGAGTCGCTGCGGTACAGGCCTTCAAAATAGTCCTGCAGCACGGCGATGACGGCGTCGAATGGTGCGTTCATCGAAACTCCTTCGTTGGATGTGTAGTGACCAGTGCAAGGCCAAAGGACCGCGACCATGGCACCGTTCAAGGGCCCAATACGGACTCATGCGCTGGCCAAGCGCACCAGCGATTTCATCTGACCGAGTTCATCATGCAGCTTGGCCTCCGCTTGCCAGAGATCGTGCCTGGTCTGCAAGTCAAGCCACAGTTGCGCACCATTGCCCAGGAGTGCCCCCAAACGCAAGGCCATCTCCGCCGAGATGCCGCTGCGCTCGGCCAGAACGGCGTGCAAGGTCTGGCGCGAGACACCCAGGCTGCGGGCGAAAGCACTCACCGACATGCCTTTCAGACCGGGCAACACATCTTCCCGCAGGATGGCGCCGGGATGGGTGGGGGCACGTTTGCGCATTCTCGACTCCTGGTGATAATTTTCCAGATCAAGCTTCAGTGCATTCTCCCCTTGCTACCCGAAGGTGATGCACCAGGGACCGTTGACATGCACACTGTAGCGTTTTGGCTTGCCCTGCAGTGCATGAAAATCAAAGCCTGGAGTGTTCAAGGCCTCGGGAGTTTTTGCGGTGTCGATGGCATCCAGGCGGCGCAGAACTCTCTCGGCTAAGGCTTTCTGCACTTTCGCGCTCGAACCATTCTCGAAAAGCGCCTGAAGGCCTTTATGCCTGAACGACTCGATCATGGATCAGAGTGTAAAGCTTTTATTTACATACTGCAAAGGCCCGCCTCGTCCGCGTCGGCCAGCGCCTGTCGGAATGGGCGGGGTTGCGGCGCAATGCGATGGCGAATGCCCCCCAAAGACCGCGACATCAAGGCAGAATGGCGCCTGGCGGCGCGCCAGACCGCCCGCGCTTGAACTCTAGAGGAACCGCTATGGCACTCACATTCACCCCGCTGCACCCGCTATTCGCCGCCGAGGTGAGCTTGGTCGACCTGCGCGCCACGCGCGATGCCGCCACGCTCGAGGCGATCCGCGGCGGCATGGACCGCTACGGCGTGCTGGTGTTTCGCGATCAGCCGTTTGGCGATGCCGAACAGATCGACTTCGCATCCGCCTTCGACGGCACCCTGCATGCGCGCACCTCGACGGCGGTGCTGACCAAAAACCGCTTCGGCAACGAGGCCCTGTCCGACATTTCCAACGTTGGCGCCGATGGCCAGATCCTGCCGCCCGACGACCGCCGGCGCGTCAGTTCGCTGGCCAACCGCCTGTGGCACACCGACGCCTCCTTTGTCGACCCGCCGGGCCGTTACTCGATGCTGTCGGCGCGGGTGATTCCGCCGGTCTCGGCCGACACCGAATTCGCCGACATGCGCGGCGCGTACGACGCGCTGGATGCCGTCACCAAGGAGGCGATAGAAGGCCTCAAGGTACATCATTCGATCGCCTATTCGCGCGAAGTGCTGGGCTTCGAATTCGCGTCTGAAGAAAAGGAGAAATTGAAGGGCGCGCTGCATCCGCTGGTGCGCACCTTCAAGGACGGCCGCCGCGGGCTCTACCTGGCCTCGCACGCCTCCTCGATCATTGGCTGGCGGCTGCCGGAAGGGCGGCTGCTGCTGCGCGACCTGACCGAGCACGCCACCGCGCCGCGCTTTGTCTTCCGCCATGCATGGCGCGACGGCGATTTCGTGATCTGGGACAACCGCAGCACCATGCACCGCGCGCGCCCGTTTGACGACGTCAAGTATCGGCGCGAGCTGCGCCGCACCACCACGCTGGATATCGACAGAACGGTCGCCTGAAGCAACCCGCGAACGCTTCAGCCCGGCGCCGATGCAGCGAAACCGAACCACTGCCGCGGCGTATCCCACAGCACGCGGCGTTGATCCGCTTCCAGCGGCACCCAGCGTTCCAGCAGCGATTGTTGCGGGCCATAGTCGATACGCGCGGGAAAACGCACGAAAGGCCAGTCCGAACCCCACACGCAGTTGTCCGGCGTGAAGGCGGCGATCAACGCCGCGATGTAGGGATCCAGATCGGGATGCGGCCACGGCATTTTCGACAACCGGAACGCGCCCGAGAGCTTGACCGCGGCGCGGCCGCTCCGCCCCAATTCGAGCAAGGCCTGGAACCCGGCCTGCGCGAGGCCTTTTTGCGGATCGAAGCCGCCACAGTGATCGACCACGATGCGCACCCCCGCAGCCTTGAGGTTGGGCAAGGCCTCGAGGATGGCGTCGTCGCGGCAATAGATCTGCGCGAACCAGGCCTGCTCATGCATGCGCGCGAGCAGGCTGGCACCGGCAGGGCCGCGAATCGAGGTGGCATGCGCGAACAGCAGGTTGAAGCGGGCGCCGACGATGCCGCCGGCCTTGAGCGCCGCGAGTTCGGCGTCGCTGACGGCGTGGTCAATCAGGGCCACACCCTTGAAGCGCCCGCCGGATTGCGCGATCGCATCCTGCATGCAGCGGTTGTCGGTGGCATAGCCGGCCTGCGGGTTGATGAGGAGGCCGTGCGTCATGCGGTGCGCATCGAGCACGGCAAGAAACTGCGCCGGTGTGCCGCATTCGCCGGGCCCCGGCATGTGGCCGCCGGTATCCTTGAATGGAAAATGCAGCGGATCGAACACGTGTGCGTGGCTGTCTACGGCGGGCAGTATTGTCATGTTGTCGCGACTCGGGACGGTGCCGGCGGATGCTGCCGGGCGAGCTTGACCAGGGCTTGATGGATCACGCCGTCGATCTCGATGCCGTCGCGCAGTTGCCGCGCGCGCTCGCGAAACGAATGCTCCGAAGGCAGGCGAATCTCTTCTACCCCGGGCTGGCGCGGCGCGGCCTTGATGCGTGCCAGTGTGGCCGAGAGTTCGCGCTTGAAATCCGCCAGCGGCAGCAGCAGGTCGGGGCACAGCGCGATCAACAGGTAGCCATAGTCCTTGGCCGCATTCAGGCCCGACCCGGCCAGCACGCCCAGTGCCTGCATCGCCAGCCCCAGCGCAAAGCCCTTGTGGCCACCTGCGGGCAGCAAGGCGCCGCGCTTGGCCGCTTGCGCATCGGTGGTCGGCTGGCCGTCTGCATCCAGCGCCACGCCGGAAGGCAAGGGCAGGCCCAGGAGCGCATGGAAATCCAGTTCGGTACCGGGAAAGGCGGCGGTGCTGACATCGATCACCAAGGGTTCGCCATCGGTCGGAAAACCGAAGGCGATCGGGTTGGTGCCATAGGCCGGGCGCGCGGCGCCGGGCGGCGCCACCAGGCCAGCCGAGCCCACCGTGTGCAGGCCGATCAGGTCGGCACGCGCGATGCGCTCGACATAACAGGCGCTGCGCCCGCTCATCCAGCTGTTGGTCACGCCCACCAGCGCGAAGCCATGCTGGCGCGCCCGCTCGATCAGCACCTGCGTCGCATGGTGCAGGGCCAGCATGCCGCACTGGTTGCCGCCATCGAACAGCACAGATACCGGGGTCGCATGAATCTCGCGCAGCGGCATGCGCGGTTGCGCGGCCTTGGGATTGGCGGCGATCTGCAGGATTTTCGGCAGGCCGGAATATTCGTAGCCGCACAACGCGGCATCGAGCAAGTGGTCGGCCAGGATCGCCGCTTCCGCCGCATCGTAGCCGCAGCCATTGAGCGCGCCCAGGGCAAGGGCGCGAGCATCCTCAAGCGCGAGGCGCACCCGTCCCGTGGCCGAAGATGTCATGCGAGTGGCGTCCGGCCCTGCTGCAACAAGCCCTGCGCGATGCTGTCGTCGACCGTCACCGGCAGGGTCAGGAGCAGCGCGGAATACGACTTGCCATGCGGATCCAGCGAAAGCGAGCGCGTGACCCCGCCACCGAGCGAGTTCTCCAGAACGAAGTTGAGCGCCTCCACATGCGGCAATTCGTAGCGGGTGATCGGGCCGCGCACCAGCACGCCGAAATGCGCGCGCACCCGTTCGACGGTGACCTGCTCGATTAGCAGGGGAAAGTATTCCGGGCGATAGGCGATGACGCCGATGTTGCTGGTGTCGCCCTTGTCGCCGGCGCGCGCATGGGCGATCTCGCGCAGGAAAAATCGCTTCATGCCGGCGCCGCCTGGAACACGATGCTTGGCCGCACCGCGGCGCGCGGAATCATTACAGAGTAGATCGCCAGCACCTCGCGCAAATAGGTGCGCGGCAGGGACGACATCGAAGGCCCCTTGCCGACCAGGGTTTCGACTTCACCGGCCAGCCGCGTCGCATCGCGCTTCAACTTGGCGCGACCGGCAAAGCGCAGGCGCACCTCGTAGGGCTCATGCAGTGTCGGCAACGAGGCCGCGCCATGCAGCGAGTTGATGCCGATGTAGTCGACCCGCAATTCGTCGAGCAGCACGCCGCCGATGCGCAGGCGCTCGCGCACCACCTGTTCGGCCAGTCGCGCCCGATTGACGCAGCCCGGGCCGGCATAGGTAAGCTCGGCCTCGCCGATCCAGCCTTCCCTGATGCCCACCGAGACCTTCAGGCGCTGCGGGCGCGGCCGGCCGCGGCCGCCGCTGATGCGCACGCGATCCATGCCGATCTCCTGCAGGCGCACTTCGCTGAAATCGACCACCACGTCCGGCGTGATGTAGTTGGCCGGGTCGTGGATCTCGTAGAGCATCTGCTCGGTGCAGATGGCGCGGTTGATCACCCCGCCGGTGCCGGCGACCTTGCCGACTACGCCAGTGCCGTCGGGCGCCATGTCGAGATACGGATAGCCCAGGTTGCCCAGGTCCGGCACCTCCTTGTAGCCGGGGTCGGCGAAGAAACCGCCGGACACATTGGCACCGCATTCGACCATGTCGGCGCACACCTGGCCCTGGCCCAGCAGGTTCCAGTCGTCCATCGCCCAGCCGAATTCATGGATCATCGGGGCCAAGAACAACGAACAATCGGCGATGCGCCCGGTGATGACGATGTCGGCGCCCTGGCGCAAGGCCTCGACCACATTATCCGCGCCCAGGTAGGCATTGGCGGAGACGATCTCGCCTTCAAGCGTTGCCAGCGGCAGGCCGGTTTCCATGATCGGCAGGGTGTCGGCATGCAGCCGGCAGTATTCGAGCACGTCGTCGCCGGTGATCGCAGCCACCTTGAGCGGGCCCAGGCCCAGTTCGCGCACGAGTTGCGCGGCACGCGCCGCGGCCGCCAGCGGATTGGCCGCCCCCATGCTGGTGATGATGCGCGTGCCATTGCATTTGCAGTGCGGCAGCGCACCGCGCAGCCGCAGATCGAGAAATTCGTTGTAGCCGCTGGCCGGGTCTTTCATGCGCGCAAGGTTGGCCAGCGCGATGGTGCGCTCGGCCAGCGTTTCGTAGACCAGGTAGTCGAGCGCGCCGTGCTCTGCCAGATGGTTGGCCGGTTCGATGCGGTCGCCGGCATAGCTGGCGCCGGCGCCGATGCGCAAGTTGCCGGATCGGCGCGGCATCCCTACTCGCCCTTGATGTTCTTCAACTTGATGATGCGCGCCCACTTTTCGCTGTCGGCCTTTTGCAGCGCGGCAAGCGCCGCGGGCGACCCCGGCGCCGGCAGCACGCCGGAGGCAATCAGCCGCGACTTCACGCTCTCGTGTTCCAGGGTTCGGCGCAGTGCCTGGTTGACCCGCTCGACCTCCGCCGGCGGCGTGCCCCTGGAGGTGTAAATGGCGTACCAGTTGTTCGAATCGACGCCTGTCAGCCCCATCTCTTCCAGGGTTTTGGTATCCGGCAGCAGCGGGTGGCGCTTCGGTGCGGCGATGCCCAGCGCCTTCAGCTTGCCCGACTTGATGTGCGCCAGCGCGACCGGCACATCGATGAACAGCGCATCCACATGGCCGGCAATCACGTCGGTGATGGCCGGCGCCACGCCCTTGTAGGGCACATGCCGCAGGTTGGCACGGGTCAGGTCGGCCAAAAGTTCCATCGCCAGATGCGGCACACTGCCGATGCCGGACGAGGCCATGGTGGCGCCGTCCTTGCGCTGCTTCGCATTGGCGATGAACTCCGGCGCGGTATTGGCCGGGTTTGTGACACTTGCGACCAGCACTTCGTCGGTGTTGACCACCAGCGACACCGGCGTCAAGTCGCGCAGCGGATCATAGGAAAGCTTTTCGTACAGCGCCGGGCTGATGGCGATCGCGCCGGTGGAGGTGAGGAACAGGGTCTGGCCGTCCGGCGGCGCACGGGCGACAAATTCGGCGGCGATGCCGGCGTTGGCGCCGGCGCGGTTCTCGACCACCACCTGGTGGCCCAGCTCGCGGCCCAGTTGCTCGCTCAGCACGCGCGCCACAAAATCGATCGGCCCGCCGGGGGCGAAGCCGACCACCAGGCGGGTGGTTTTGGTTTGCGCAAAGGTGCTCACCGTGGCGAGCGTGAGCGGGCAGGCGAGCACAAGGACCAGCAGGAATCGGCGGCTAAGCGACATGGAACACCCTCATATAAAAATTGAAAAAAGCAAACGCAGGCTGCATGCAGCGCAAGGCCGCTACCCAGGGTAAATTGGTTCTATCTGTAAGTGCTTGATTTTTCAAAAGCCCGGCGGACAAGTACCGATGAGCTTCCGTCTTGTGCGATAGAGAACAAATTTA
>JAYTDE010000061.1:0-27725 GCA_043736195.1 Burkholderiales bacterium
AGCTTGACTGCCATCGCGTTGAGGTTCTGGCGCAGAAATTCGTCGTTCTTGCGCATGTCATCGGCTTGCACACTCTTGAGCATGGCTTCGAGGACTGGCAGCTTGATTGACGCCGCGTATTTGATGCCCACATAATGAATAGCAGCCGCGCCTGACAGCATCGTCACAGTCGCCAAAACGGCAACAAACGCAAGATGTCGTACAGTCAACGTCACCGAGCGCGGCGTTGCGAGACGGTGCGCAAACACAATAATATGCATTCCTGCCTACCTTCCTTGAATCGATCCGGAGTACCCGACTCGTCGACAAGCCGCGCCCATGCGATTTGATCCCGCCCAGCAACTCGCTCGTTCCTACCTGGCGCGCGCCGAGAACCTTGAGTCACTCACCCTGAGGGCTGCGGACTTGATCGCGATGCGTCGTTTGTATCGGGAGAACATGCCGGCAGCACTCGCGCAAGCCAGCGAATTGGTTAATTTCAGGCGCGGTATCGTGATTGTCTGCGCAGGACATAGCGCAGCAGCTGCCAAGATCAAGCAACTCACCCCACGCCTTACTGCATTGTTTCTCGAAAAGGGCTGGCAGGTTAGCGCAATCCAGGTTCAAGTTCAAGAACCCGTAGACCGTTGATAGTCAACGGTCTACGGGGCGAGTTGTCGTAAGGCGTTGACTATCAAGGGCGTACGAGCTGCCGAATGTGAAAAAGTGTTTCGAGTATTTGGTGTGAGTGCTTGCTCACGAGGCCGATCGGATTCTGGTCGCCGACTGCGAATATTCGCACCGGCGAGCCGGGTTTTTGTCGTCGTACAGGCCCCGCGGCCGATTTGCTGTGCAACAGTGCAGCGATGGGCCGGTCAGCGGTGGCCGGTTTGTAGTTATTCATTCGCCGGACTGACCGACGCCTGGAACTTGCCTACAGCATTGCCAGCCGCTCAAGCACCAGAATCGCAAAAAATACGACGCCCGCAGCGAGCGTGGCAGCAAATATCCGCCGCGCTAGGCGCCAATACACGGGATTGCGCGTCCAGATGTAAAGTGCGACTGCGACGCAAATTCCGAGACCGGCTACCAGGAAGATCCAGCGCGCTATGAGCATCGTGCGTGACCTAGAAAGCGCGTTCGTGCGCAACTGCGGCCAGTTCTCACCATGCTGCCGCGAGGTTGCCAAGGGCAGGCATGCGCGCATAGGCCGGTGCGGCAGCCTCGTCGTCGAAACTTGCGAACTCCCAGGCATCGGCCCGGGCCACTAGCGCGCGCAGCAGCAGGTTGTTGAGCGCGTGGCCGGATTTATGTGCCGAGTATGAGCCAATGATCGGGTAGCCAAGCAGGTAAAGGTCGCCGACCGCATCGAGAATTTTGTGCTTGACGAATTCATCGGCATAGCGCAAACCGTCACTGTTGAGAATGCGGAATTCGTCCATGACGATCGCGTTGTCCATGCTGCCACCCAGTGCCAAGCCGTTGGCGCGCAGGGCTTCGACATCCTGCATGAAGCCGAAAGTGCGTGCGCGAGCGATTTCCTTGGTGTAGGGCGTGTCGGCGAAATCGATTGTCGCCGTTTGTCCGGTCTGGTCCACCGCAGGGTGCTTGAAATCGATGCTAAAAACCAGCTTGAAGCCATTGAACGGCTCAAGCCGGGCCCACTTCGCCGCCGGGCCGTCGCCATCACGGACCTCCACCATCTTGAGGAGCCGGACGAATTTCTTTGCGGCGTTCTGCTCGATCATTCCGACCGACTGCAGCAAGTATACGAAGGGCGCTGCGCTGCCGTCGAGGATCGGAATCTCGCCCGCCGTCACTTCCACCAAGGCGTTGTCCAGCCCCAGCCCCGCCATGGCGGACATGAGGTGCTCGACGGTCGAAATTCGCACTTGTCCAGTCACTCCATCGGCAATCAGGCAAGACGACATGCGTGTATCGCGAACAGACTCCGGGCATGCCTTGATGTGCACCGGTGGCTTGATGTCGGTGCGCATGAAGACAATGCCGGAATCAGGCGGGCCAGGATGCACGGTCAGACGCACCTTTTCGCCAGTATGCAGACCGACTCCGGTCGCAGTTACCGATTGCTTGAGGGTGCGTTGCTTGAGCATTGCAAGTATTTGGAGGTCCGCAGGCAGATCAAGCTGCCGGTGCATGTCTAGTCGCTGCCGCAGACTTGCGCGCTGCCACCTTCTGCCGACGCATGGCATCACGCAAGACCCGGCCGGGGCCGGGTCGAAGCGCATTACGCAAGCGAAGCGCGGCCTTCAAACCTGGTTCAGCAAGGTCTCGGCGTTGCTGACTTCGAATTTGCCCGGTGCTTCGCGATTGAGCGATTTGACCACGCCATCGATTACGTACATCGAATAGCGATCGGACCGGACGCCCATGCCGCGCGCCGTCAAATCGAGGGTCAGGCCCAAGGCTTGGCTGTAGGCACCACTTCCATCGGCCATCATGCGCACCTTGCCTGCTGCTTTTTGCTCTCGACCCCAGGCGCCCATGACAAACGCGTCATTGACGGAAATACACCAGATTTCGTCTACGCCCTTGGCCTTCAATGCCTCATGGTTCGAAAGATATCCTGGCACGTGTTTGGCCGAGCAGGTCGGCGTAAACGCGCCGGGCAAGCCGAAAATGGCGATTTTCTTGCCTTTGGCGATGTCTTCCACTTTGAATGAGTTGGGTCCGACCGAGCAGCCGTTGCCTTCGACTTCGATGAATTCCGCGAGGGAACCTGCGGGCAGGGGGTCCCCAATCTTGATTGTCATGCTTGCATCTCCTGTAGAGCTAATGGTGCGAAACAAGGAATCGTGGCGGCTGGTGCGTGCAGATTCGTGAAACCCCGCCGCTCGTCCGCTATTGTAGCGTTGTGAACTTCCGCGGCAAACGGGATTCGACGGCAATGCGAAAGAACGACGACAAGACCTTTTCAAGTGTATGGATTTTGGCTAGCCGCGGCAACGGCGACTTGTGAACGTTGCCGCGAGCCCGGCGTGTTGATCGGAACAGCCTTGGTGCGAGCCGAAGTTGTGCGGTTCACCAATCACCGACGCTTGCACGCGTCTAGAATTGCGGAATTCATGACAAAAACATGCTTCCCGCGAGGCTGACATGTTTTTGGTGGCGATCAATGGAATAAACTGTGGGCCCGGTTGCATACGGCAGTCGCATTGCAATCGAAACCAAGGAACGACATGACCATTGTTGCAATGGGCCGTGAAATGGGTAGCCAGGGCAAAGCGGTTGCCGATGGTGTGGCCGTCGGGCTGGATGCCGTCGTGGTTCACTATGAGCTCATCGATCACATGGCCGACCGCAATCGTGTGCGCAAGAGCCATGTGGTCAGACTCCTAGAGGATGGCGACGATCTTGCGCGGCCCCTGACTGCCGAAGAAACGCTTCCAACCATACTTTCCGCGACCGAGATTCTGGACATCGCTTCGATTCCGGAAAGCGTGGTCTTGCGTGGCTGGGGTGGCGTCGCGTTGCTGCGAGGTGTACCGCATGTGGTGCGGGTGCGCATCACCGCACCGCTCGAAGCGCGCGTACGCAATCTGATGGCCAGTGTCAAGCAAGCCGACGAGGTGAGGATCCGCGAAGAAATCAGCCTGTTTGATGAAGCGCATGCCGCCATCATGAAGCGTCATTTCGATGTCGATTATCGGGATCCTGCCTTGTACGATCTGGTGCTTGACACTAGCGAATTGCCGCCGGCGGAGTGCGCGCAGTGCATCGTCGACTTCACGCGCGACAAGCGTTTCATCGAAACCCGCACGTCGCGCCTGCGTCTGGTGAGTCTGACCACCCAGGCCCATGTGCAGGCCCTGCTCAAGTTGCATCCCCCGACACGACATCTGGAGATCGGCGTGACCGCGCGTGACGGCATAGTGGCTTTAACTGGTGAAGTCGCTTCCAGCGAACTGAAGGCGCGTTGCGAGATGGTTGCATTGCGAGTGCCTGGTATCAGCGCGGTACACAACAACTTGCGAGTCGCGTGCTAACCCGATGCGATCGACAGCCGCCGAGGTCCGGCGGCGACGCTCCAACAGAACGAAAGCAGTCCGGCCTGTAGTTCAGCGCAAGCCCGGGGCGCCACCGCCCATGAATCGGCCCATGCCGCGCATCATTTTTGCCAGGCCGCCTTTCTTCATCTGCTTCATCATCGCCTGCATTTGCTCGAACTGTTTCAACAGGCGATTGACTTCCTGCACCTGAACCCCGGCGCCTTTGGCGATCCGCTGTTTGCGCTTGGCTTTGATCAGGTCCGGGTGCATGCGCTCGTTCGCAGTCATCGAATTGATGATTCCCTCCATCCGCTTGACTTCGCGTTCGGCACGGTCGAGATCGGTACCCTGCGCGGCCTGGGTGATGTGCGAGGGCAGTTTGTCCATCAGACTCGACAGGCCGCCCATCTGGCGCATTTGGCCGATCTGACTTTTGAAATCCTCGAGATCGAAGCCATGCCCGGAACGCATTTTGTCGGCGACCTTTTTTGCGACGTCGACATCAATGCCCTTTTGCGCCTCCTCGACCAGTGACAGGATATCGCCCATGCCGAGGATCCGTCCGGCCATGCGTTCCGGATGAAACACTTCGATGCCGGAGAGCTTTTCACCGACGCCGGCAAACTTGATCGGCGCACCGGTTATGTGTCGTACCGAAAGTGCCGCGCCGCCGCGCGCATCGCCATCGAGTTTGGTGAGGATCACGCCCGTCAGCGGCAGTGCATCGTGAAACGCCTTTGCCGAGTTGACCGCATCCTGGCCCAGCATCGCGTCCACCACGAACAGGGTCTCGATCGGATCGGCGGCACTGTGAAGCGCCCGGATTTCGTCCATCAGCGCGGTATCGACGCCGAGTCGGCCGGCGGTGTCGACGATCAAAACGTCGTGGTAATGGGTTTTTGCCCAGGTGATCGCCGTGGCGACGATGTCAGTTGGCTTTTGATCGATGTTCGAAGGAAAGAAATCCGCGCCGGCTTGTGCGGCCACGGTTTCGAGCTGCTTGATGGCGGCTGGTCGATAGACGTCGGCCGACACCACCAGAACTTTCTTCTTGTATTGCTCGATGATCAGCTTCGCCAGCTTGCCAGCCGTCGTCGTCTTGCCGGCACCTTGCAGACCGGCAAGCAGGATCACAGCCGGCGGCGTGGTAGCGAAATTGAGCGGACTGGTATCGCCGCCCATGATGGCGGAAAGTTCACGATGGACCACGCCGACCAGCGCCTGCCCCGGCGTCAGGCTGCCAAGCACCTCTGTGCCCTGGGCTTTTTCCTTGATGCCTGCGATCAGGTCGCGCACCACTGGAAGCGCGACATCCGCCTCGAGCAGGGCCATGCGGACTTCGCGCAGCATCTCCGCCATATTGCTTTCAGTCAGGCGGGCCTCGCCCTTGAGTGTCTTGACGACTCTGGACAATCGATTGGTGAGGTTGTCTAGCATGGTGGTATTTACGCGCGCCCTGTTGCACTACAATCATTCGATGGTGAAGATTTTACTCCACGCCTCCTGCGGTTTTATCTATGCAATGCTGGCCGTGCACTTCTGGCGCAGCCGCTGGCGAGACGGTCCTGCGGGCGCGGTCGGGAACTCGCGATTTCGCGGCTGGGAGCGGGGCGTCCTGACGGCGGCGGTTGTTTTGCATGCATCGGTTCTCGCAGGCGACATGCTGGGCGATGCCGAATTTCGTTTCGGCTTTGCCCACGCGCTGTCGATCATGGCATTGCTTGCACTGATCTTCTATGGCGTCGAAAGCATGTTCTACCCGCTGGAAGGTATGCCGGCACTGGTGCTGCCACCTGCCGCCCTGTGCGCATTCATGCCGGCATTTTTCGACGGCGCGGTCATGGCCGGCAAGACCGCGGCGCCGGCATTTGTGTTGCACGTCGTCATCGCAATGGGTGCCTATGCGTTCATCGCCATCGCCGCGGCGCATGCGACCTTGATGGCGATTATCGAGAAGCGTCTCCACTCCCCTGGTCGCAACGCCGCACCTGCGGGATTGCCGCCGCTGCTCACCATGGAGCGCCTGCTGTTCCAGATGCTGGCCGCCGGTTTCGTGCTCTTGACCATGACGCTTGCCAGTGGCGTGGTGTTTTCCGAGGAGATATTCGGTCGCGCCCTGCGCTTCGACCACAAGACGGTCTTCAGCTTGATCGCATGGCTGATTTTCGCTGTTCTGCTGCTTGGCCGTCATGCCTATGGTTGGCGCGGCCGTGCCGCCTTGCATGGCACTTTCGCGGGATTTGGCATGTTGTTGCTGGCCTATATCGGCACGCGCTTTGTACTGGAAGTCGTTCTGAACCGGGTCTGATGCCAGCTCATGCCTACTCTTGCCGGGCTTGTTTGGTCGTACGCGTCTTCACGCGCTTGTTGCCCTCGCTGTGAGGCCCCGCGTCGGTTCGCGTTTCAAGCCGAGGGTGGAATCTGAATGGGAAAACTCGCGTTTGTCCTGTTGGCGCTTATTGCCGCCGTGTTGTGGTTTCGCTACAAGACCGGCGCTGCCACCACACGCGTCAAGCCAAAACCTGCGCCCGCGGTCGAGAAAATGGTGGCATGCGCCGAATGTGGTGTGCACCTGCCTGCGAGCGGCGCCTTGCGGGACGGTGCCGGGCGCTTCTATTGCGGCCACCAGCACCTGGACGCCGCGGCGGGCAAAAAATGAGTTCGGCCCGACTGCTCGAACCGGCGTCAGGGGGCGGAGGTTTTTCACCGCCGGTCCCGGAGGCGTTCTGGAAGTCGCTCGGCTACTTCAACTTTTCCCGCCTGATGCTGGCCGGCGTATTGCTGATCGCCATCGGCATGTATGGAGACAGCCGGGTCTTTGGAGCAACCGATCCGGCGCTGTTCTATCGGGTCTGCATCGCATATTTCTTTCTGGCTCTGGCGTTCTCGTGGGCATTGGGAAAGATCCGCACGATGTTCCCGGCGCATCTTGCGGTGCACGCAGTCACCGACATGGTCGTGATCGCACTTTTGCTGCACGCGAGCGGCGGCATCAGATCAGGACTGGGCATCCTTCTGTTGATGCCGTTGGCGGCAGCCGCGTCGGTGTCCGGCGGACGGGTTTCCTTGTTCTACGCCTCGTTGGCCACTTTCGCTTTGTTTGCCGAAAATACCTATTGGGTAGTGCAATACGAGATAGGGTGGACCGACTATTTTCCGGTCGGCCTGCTCGCCGCGGGTTGCTTCACTGTCGCGCTTGTCACCAATCGACTGGCGAAGCGCCTGATCGCGAACGAAGATCTTGTACGTCAGCGTTCCGCGGATCTGCGCAATCAGATCGAAATCAACCGACTGGTGGTGCGCGACATGCCAAGCGGTGTCTTGGTGGTCGACCCCGCGGGTGCTGTTCGTCTCGCCAATCCCGAGGCCGAACGATTGCTTGGGCATACCGCCCTAAACGGCAGGGATCTGGCGGCGCTGGCGCCAGCGCTGGCGGCGGCGGGTTTTAACTGGCGCGATTCCGGCGCTGCCGGACGCGCGCAGCTGGAGATCGGGGGCCGCAACGTTCACGTGCGATTGCTCAACGCGGCTGGCGGTGCAGACGGCGCCTTGCTGATGTTTCTGGAGGACGCGAGCAAGCTCAAGGTGCAGGCGCAGCAGGTGAAGCTCGCGGCGCTCGGGCGCCTGACCGCCAATATCGCGCACGAAATCCGCAATCCGCTGTCTGCCATTGGCCATGCTTCGGAGCTGCTTGCCGAGGAAACCGCGGCGTTGCCGCAGGTGGTTCGTCTGACACGGATCATCGCCGACAATACAGCACGGCTTGATCGCATCGTGCAGGAGGTGCTGCAGCTCAACCAGCGTGACCGCGCCGTCGCCGAGAAGCTCTCACTGCCGGGTTTTGTGCGTGCGTTCGTCGACCAGGTATGTCAGACCGAGAAGATGCCGCGCGAAGCATTTTCCCAGCGTTTGCCTGCTTCGGGGTTTGTATACTTCGATCGCCAGCATCTGCATCGCATTCTGTGGAACCTTGTGAGCAACGCATGGCGCCATTGCCGTCAGGGCGCGGCATCTATCCAGATCGAGGTCTCGATTGCGGGAGATCAGTTGATAGAGCTATTGGTGATTGACGATGGCGCGGGAGTAAGTGATGAGCACGCGGGCAAGTTGTTCGAGCCTTTTTTCACCACCGAGGCACGCGGCACCGGGCTCGGGCTCTACATCGCGCGCGAGCTGGCGGAAGCCAACCGGGCGATGCTTGACTTTGTGCCACTGGCGGATCGCGACGCGCGCGCCGACTCGAAGCTTGGCGGCAGCGGCGCGGTCTTCAGGCTGATGATCGAAGGTCATGTCTAGTTCGCGTGCTGCCGGCCAGGCGCAACGCAGGTCCGGGTCGGGGGGGCGCAATCCGCGCGTTTTGGTGGTGGATGACGAAGCAGACATTCGCGAGTTGCTTGAGCTGACGCTGGTGCGCATGGGGCTCGACGTTGACCAGGCCGATGGAGTTGGTGCCGCTCGAAGCCTGCTGTTGCAGCGCAGCTATGACTTGTGTCTGACCGACATGCGGATGGCCGATGGCGACGGTCTTGAGCTGGTACGTCACGTCTGCGAGCAGCATGGCAACACCCCTGTGGCGGTGATCACAGCGCACGGCAGCACGGACAACGCGGTGGCCGCGCTCAAGGCGGGGGCTTTCGACTATCTTGCCAAACCGGTCGCGCTTGAGCAGCTTCGCACGCTGGTGCGGTCGGCGATAGACGTACCGGCCCGGGCGCGCGGGGCGTCGCTGAAAGCTCAGGGCCGCACGCTGCTCGGGGATTCTCCAGCCATGAACGAGGCGCGTTCCATGATCGACCGGATTGCCGGAAAGTTGGCGCCAGTCTATATAACCGGGGAGTCCGGCAGCGGCAAGGAGCTGGCGGCTCGCCGCGTCCACGAATTGAGCGGCCGCGGCGGCGCATTTGTTGCGGTCAATTGCGGCGCAATTCCGGAAAATCTCATGGAAAGCGAATTCTTTGGCTACCGCAAAGGCGCTTTCACCGGCGCCGAGGAAGATCGCGAAGGGTTTTTCCAGGCAGCCGACGGTGGCACTCTGTTTCTTGATGAGATCGCCGATTTGCCGCTGGCGATGCAGGTAAAACTGTTGCGCGTGATCCAGGAAAAGCAGGTGCGGCGCCTGGGCAGTTCAAGCGAGGAAGCGGTTGACGTTCGAGTCGTCAGCGCGACGCACCAGAATCTGGCGGCACTGGTAATCGCAGGGCGCTTCAGGCAGGATCTCCTGTATCGCCTCAACGTGATTGAAATCAAGATGCCGGCCTTGCGCGAGTTCCGCGAGGACATCCCGGCGCTTGCCAAGGCGATTCTCGAACGGCTTGCAAGCGACAGTGACCGTTCAGCCATGCTCACCCCTGAGGCGCTACGGCACCTTGCCGCCTATGACTACCCTGGCAATGTCCGCGAGCTCGAAAACGTGCTCGAGCGAGCGATGGCACTAGCCACGGGTGATGCGATTGAGTGCACTGACCTGCGCCTCACGCCGTTGCTGGCGCGGCCTGTCGCGCGCGAAGGCGCAGAGTTGTCGACGGAGATGCCGCTGCAGGAATCGCTGGATCGCGCCGAACGTGAGTTGATTCTCGCGGCGCTGGAAACGTCGGGACACAATCGGACTGCTGCCGCCAAGCGGCTTGGGGTGACTTTCCGGTCGCTTCGATACCGACTGCAAAGGCTCAACATTGCGGATTGAAGGCCGGCTGCGCGGCCACGTAGGCAGCGCACTGGCGCACACCGGCTGGCATCCGCATGCGCGTCGCGTGAACTCCCCCAATAGTGACGCGCGACCATCGGGCATGTCGGTGGCACTGTTGGTGATTCACAACATCAGCTTGCCCCCAGGCCGGTTCAGCGGCACGGCGATCGAAGAGCTCTTCACCAACCGCCTTGATCCGGACGCACACCCGTATTTTCGGCAGATCGCCGGATTGCGGGTGTCGGCGCACTTCCTGATTCGTCGCAATGGTGATCTGCTGCAGTTTGTTTGCTGCAACGAGCGCGCGTGGCACGCAGGTGTTTCAATCTGGCGCGGCCGCCCGCGATGCAACGATTTTTCCATTGGCATCGAGGTCGAGGGTACCGATTCCACGCCATACACATCAAGACAGTACGCACGTCTTGCGCGGCTGACGCGCGCCCTGGTTGGCGCATTTCCGGATATCGCAGGCATGGCGGGCCACGATGAAGTCGCGCCCGGTCGCAAGACCGATCCAGGTCGCAGCTTCGACTGGGGGCGTCTGGTGCATGAGTCCGGGTTGCCACCAGGCATGCGCGAAATTTGACGCCGGATACCGCGGCGCCGAATCAAAACCTCTTGCGCGACCGGAAATCCTATACTAGACTTGGGTCTCATTGATATACGACATACTAGATGTTGTGGCTAAATTCAGTCCAGACCGTTTGGTTTAGGGGTTCGGTTTGGTGGGCATGATCAGGTTGCAGGGCATGCCCAATGGGTATTGAGTGAGGAGGGGCAGGCGGTATGGGCGCGGTCCGATGCTTGGCAATCCATCGTCCACACGTTGTGGGGAGATGCAGTCCGCGCGCGAATCGAGGCAATTCCGGGCCGATCGCCAGTGACGCATCAGGATGGCGGTACGCCCTTGCTGCGGCCTTGCTTGTGCAGGTTCCCAAGCGTAAGTAGTTATTTTTTCCAGTACGAAAAGCGGCGTGACCTACCGTCAAGTCGATTGATAAGACATCAAATTCGGGAGACTGAGTCAATGCAGTCAATTCAACGAAGTGAGGTCGGCCTGGCCGATGTCGCTGCACCGGCCCATGCTGGTAAGGTTGCTGCGATGCCGCTGGACGCGGCCGCTTTGCAGGCGCAATTCCGGATTATCCGACGCAACGGCGCGGTGGTCCCGTTCGAACCATCGAAAATCACGGTGGCGATGACCAAGGCTTTTCTCGCGGTCAGTGGCGGGCAGGGTGCGGCATCGGCGCGTATCCGTGAAGTGGTTGCTTCCCTGACCGACGCCGTGGTTGGTGCGCTGGTGCGCCGCCAGCCCGCTGGCGGAACGTTTCACATTGAAGATGTACAGGATCAGGTCGAGTTGTCGTTGATGCGCTCGGGCGAACATGAGGTGGCGCGTGCCTACGTGCTTTACCGACAAAAGCGGTCTGATGAGCGGATGCGGGCCAGAGAGCGCGCCACCCCGGCGCCCAGCAGTGGAATCATGATTACCGATGACAGGGGCGAAAAGGTTGCACTCGACGTTGTGCGCCTGCAGCGCCTGCTTGATTCGGCATGCGAAGGTCTGTCTGAAACCAATCCCGGAATGATTTTCGAGGCATCGCTCAAGAATCTCTACGACGGTGTTCCGGCAGGTGAAGTACGCAAGGCTTTGATCCTCTCGGCGCGTACCATGATCGAATCGGATCCGGCCTATGGCTACGTTACCGCGCGCCTGCTGCTGCACGACATTCGGCACGAGGTGCTTGGTGAGGAATTGTCCCAGGTCGAGATGGAAGTTGCGTACTCGAACTATTTTCCGAAGTTCATCAAAGGTGGCATTGCCGCCGAATTGCTCGACGAACGGCTTGCACAATTCGACTTGAGGCGCCTGGCTGCCGCGCTGGTCGGGCGACGTGATTTCCAGTTCGAGTACCTCGGACTGCAAACCCTGTATGACCGCTACTTTCTGCATCAGGACGAGCGCCGGATCGAGCTCCCTCAGGCTTTTTTCATGCGTGTGGCGATGGGATTGGCCTTGAATGAAGTCGACCGCGAAGCGCGGGCCATCGAGTTCTACGAGGTATTGTCCAAGTTTGATTTCATGTCGTCCACTCCGACGCTGTTCAATTCAGGCACCTTGCGCTCGCAGCTATCTTCCTGCTACCTGACTACCGTGGCTGACGACCTCGATGGCATCTATGAAGCGATCAAGGAGAACGCGCTGCTTTCCAAATTCGCAGGTGGCCTTGGCAATGACTGGACGCCGGTGCGGGCACTGGGTAGTTACATCAAGGGTACCAACGGCAAGTCGCAGGGAGTGGTGCCGTTTCTCAAGGTTGTCAACGACACTGCGGTAGCGGTAAATCAGGGGGGCAAGCGTAAGGGTGCGGTATGTGCTTACCTTGAAACGTGGCACCTCGACATCGAGGAGTTTCTCGAACTGCGCAAGAACACGGGTGACGATCGGCGCCGCACCCATGACATGAACACCGCGAACTGGATTCCTGATCTGTTCATGAAGCGGGTCATGGAGAATGCGGAGTGGACGTTGTTTTCGCCTTCGGATTGCATTGACCTGCACGACAAGTTCGGCAAGGACTTCGAGAAAGCGTATGTGTCGTATGAGCAAAAGGCGGCCGCCGGCGAGCTCAAACTTTTCAAGAAGATTCCAGCGGTCTCGATTTGGCGCAAGATGCTGTCGATGCTGTTCGAAACCGGGCACCCGTGGTTCACCTGGAAGGATGCCTGCAATATCCGTTCGCCACAGCAACACGTTGGCGTCGTTCACTCATCCAACCTTTGCACCGAGATAACGCTCAATACCAGCGACAGCGAGATCGCGGTCTGCAATCTTGGATCGATCAACCTGCGCGCGCACCTGAAAGACGGGAAGACCGATCACGCCAAGCTCAAGCGTACCGTGGCGACCGCGATGCGAATGCTCGACAATGTTATCGACATCAACTACTACGCGGTCGCAAAGGCGCGCAACTCCAATCTGAAGCATCGACCGGTCGGCCTGGGCATCATGGCGTTCCAGGATTGCCTGCACGAGTTGCGGATTCCGTATGCCTCGCAAGAGGCGGTTGATTTCGCTGATCAATCGATGGAGGCGGTGTGCTATTACGCCTACTGGGCTTCCAACGAACTGGCAGCCGAGCGTGGTCGCTACAGCTCTTACAAGGGTTCGCTGTGGGACCGCGATATTCTGCCGCAGGACACCATTCGCCTGCTGCGTGCCGAGCGCGGCGGGTATGTCGATGTGGATGAATCGTCCACTCTCGATTGGGACGTTCTGCGCGCGCGCATGCGCGAACACGGGATGCGCAACTCCAACTGTGTCGCGATCGCACCTACGGCGACGATCTCGAACATCATCGGCGTGTCCGCATGCATCGAACCGACATTCCAGAATGTGTTCGTCAAGTCCAATTTGTCGGGCGAGTTCACGGTAGTCAATGAGTATCTCGTGCGCGATCTGAAGCGCTTGGGGCTGTGGGATTCGGTAATGATCGCCGACCTCAAGTATTTTGACGGATCGCTTGCAAAGATCGATCGAGTACCGGCCGAGATTCGCAATCTGTATGCGACGGCATTCGAGGTTGATGCCAAATGGATCGTCGAAGCGGCCGCACGTCGTCAGAAATGGATTGATCAGGCCCAGTCACTCAACATCTACATGGCAGGGGCGTCCGGCAAGAAGATGGACGACACCTACAAGTTGGCCTGGATGCGCGGCCTCAAGACGACCTATTACCTGCGCACGCTGGGCGCCACCAATGCGGAGAAGTCGACCGTCAAGGGGGGGCAACTCAATTCGGTGCCAACCGACGGCGCGTCCACCGTGGCGGCGGCGCCATCATCCTCGTCGGAGCCGGAATTGGTCGGCCTGGCCTGCGTGCTGCGCCCGGGGGACGCAGGTTTCGACGAGTGCGAAGCGTGTCAGTAGTTGCATGTGGCAGAAGAGAATCGGGCGCCGCGCCCGTTGCGGCGGCAACACGGAGTGGATTGAATGCTAAGTTTTGAAGATGATGTACCAATGACAAGGACGGGCGGCCCGGCAGCGATGCTCGGCCTGCGGGGCATGACCGAATCGGCTTATGCGAAGGTGGCGCCGCTGCTGCATGCCGTGCCCCTTGCCGGCATGCCACTCGCGTCCCGCTCCGTCATCGCTGAGAGCATCATCGTCGAAGTCGAGCAACGTCGGGTCAATGTGGCGGACAAGCGCATCATCAACGGCCGGACCGACGTCAACCAGCTGGTGCCGTTCAAATACAAATGGGCATGGCAGAAGTACCTTGATTCCTGCGCCAATCACTGGATGCCGCAGGAGATCAACATGAACCGCGACATCGCCCTGTGGAAGGATCCGAAAGGCCTGACCGAGGACGAACGCCGCATCATCAAGCGCAACCTCGGGTTTTTTGTCACGGCCGACAGTCTTGCGGCCAACAACATCGTACTCGGCACCTATCGTCACATCACCGCCCCTGAATGCCGCCAGTACCTGCTTCGGCAGGCGTTCGAAGAGGCGATTCATACACATGCGTACCAGTACATCGTTGAATCGCTCGGCCTTGAGGAAAGCGAGATCTTCAATGCATATAACGAAGTCGCTTCGATTCGTGCGAAGGATCAATTCCTCATACCGTTCATCGAAACGCTGACGGATCCGCATTTCAAAACCGGGACCGAGGAGAACGACCAGAAGCTACTGAAAAGCCTGATCGTATTCTCCTGCATGATGGAGGGACTCTTCTTCTACGTGGGATTCACCCAGATCCTGGCGATGGGGCGGCAGAACAAGATGACCGGCGCGGCCGAGCAGTATCAGTACATCTTGCGAGATGAGTCGATGCATTGCAATTTCGGCATCGACCTGGTCAACCAGTTGAAGATGGAAAATCCGCATCTGTGGACGCCGGTGTTTCGCGAGGAGATTCGTGCCTTGTTCAAGGAAGCGGTTGAGCTTGAATACCGTTATGCCGAGGACACCATGCCGCGTGGCGTACTCGGACTAAATGCGCCGATGTTCAAGGGCTATCTGCGCTATATCGCCAACCGCCGGTGCCAGCAGATTGGTATCGATCCCTTGTTTGCCAGCGAGGACAACCCGTTCCCGTGGATGAGCGAGATGATCGATCTCAAGAAGGAGCGTAATTTCTTCGAAACGCGTGTCATCGAGTATCAGACCGGCGGCGCGTTGAGTTGGGATTGACCGAGATCGTGCAGATACTCCGTGACAACGTGATCAGGTTCTGAATGCAAGAACATCGCAGAAACAATCTTGATGCGGTGACAGCGCAAGCCGGGGCTGCCGTGCACGAAGGGGTATATGCCCTTGTGCGGCAGGCCGGACTGGCGGTCATATCACCTCCGAAGAAAACGCCGGGCGCGTGATGCGCACCGGCGTTTTTTTGGGAGGCGCGATCCGGGCGGGTGATTTTCCGATCGGGTCGTAGTGCGGCATTCATTAGCGCAAGTCATTTAAGCACGGCTTGCGCCGATGAATAATCCGGGCTCGTACAGACGGGTTTTTTAGTTGGTAGTTTTTTTGACTCTTCATGAAGGAGAAGCAACATGGCAACTGCAAAGAAACCAGCAGCGAAAAAGCCCGCCGCCAAAAAACCGGCGGTGAAAAAGGCTGCAGCAAAGAAACCGGCGGCGAAAAAGCCGGCGGCCAAGAAAGCGGCTAAGAAGCCTGCGGCAAAAAAAGCCGCGGCCAAGAAGCCTGCGAAGAAAGCGGCGAAGAAAGCGGCGAAAAAGGCCGCCAAGAAAGCGGCCAAAAAAGCCGCCAAGAAGCCTGCGAAGGAAAAGGCCTCTAAAGCAAAGCCTGCCGCAAAGCCGGTAGCGTCCGCCAAACCGGCGGCTGCTGCCAAGCCGGCGGCTACCAAGCCGTCAGTTGCTGCTGCACCCGGCGTGCGACCAGCGCTGAATCCTGCGGCGGCTTGGCCTTTCCCTACCGGAAGCCGACCCTAGGCTTTGCGAAGTCTCCCCGGCCGAGTTTATCGACCGGGGCCTTACAATCCGCGAGACAAGGTGACTTGCTCGCGGATTTTTTATTCTTGAATGGATATCAAGGTGTTCGACGACATTCTTTCCATCGTGCTGCGCGCGCTGTACTGGGTGCTTGTGCCTGCAGCGTTGCTGCGTTTCCAGATGCAGGCGGTGCGCGCGCCGTTTCGCAATCCGGTTGGACAGTTCATATGCGCTGTATCCGACTGGGTAGTCAAGCCGCTGCGGCGCATCCTTCCGGGGCGAGGCGGCTACGATTGGGCAAGCCTGGCTGCTGCGTGCCTGTTCGAATTGCTGCACGGCCTCTTGTTCGACGTACTTTCGATGCGCCTGTCGATCCTTCGCGGTGCCGTCATGCCATGGCTGGCCGGAAGCGGTTTCGGATTCATGAGCGCGATACTCACTGTTGCCATTGCTTGCATCGTGGTGTACACGGTGCTGTCCTGGGTACGTGCCGACTCGCCGGTTGGCGACATTCTCGAGGCCCTCGTCAATCCGTGGCTCAGGCCGATTCGGCGTCGCCTGCCGATGGTCGGCGGATTCGATCTTTCGCCATTGGCGTTGCTTGTATTACTGCAGATCGGCGTGGTGATTCTGGGACACGCCCAGGCGTCGGCGATGGGTATGCTGGTGCGCCTGTGAGCCGTAAGCGATTCGACAGTGCGAGCGGCGCATTCTGCGAATTCAGGGACCAACGGTCTCAAGATCGGCAGGCCGGAACCCATATCGGGCGCCTGCTTTTTGCAACGCATGACCTGAGGGTGCGTGCGGGAGCGTACCGCCAACGAAGCCCCGGCTCTCGTCACGCAAAAAGTCAGAATGTCGCGAAAACCACGATCACTGTTGCTGCCGTTACCAATGTTTGGCACGTGGTGCGCTGCCAATAGGCCCGTTGCCAATAGGCCCGTTGCCAATTAGGCCCGTTGCCAATTAGGCCTCGTCATCCGACCCAGCGGCAGCACGAATGCCGGCTCTTCGCCGACTGAACCAGGGATGAGCCCGCTTCCTGGAGCGCCTCTTAGCGCGTGACGCGCGTCGGACCAGTGCCGGATAGCAGCCGCACGCGCTCTCCCGGCCGGAAAGTCTCGTCGGCCTCCTGGGTGATTGCGCGCAGTTCGCCATTGTCCAGTTTGACCGTGATTTCCAGGCCAGCTTTGCGCGTGAACGCTCCTTCCGCCGCCTGCCCGGCAAGGCCGCCGGCAACTGCGCCGAGCACGGTGCCGATGATCGATCCGCGGCCACCACCGACGTTCGCACCCGCCACACCGCCAACGATGCCGCCGGTTGCGGCGCCGACGCCGCTTTGCTGGGGCTCGATGGTGACCTGGCGCACGCTTTCAACCACGCCCATGCGCACGGTTTGCTCGCGCTGCGCCTGGCCAGGCGTGTAAACGCTGCCCGAACTCGATCTGCCGGCGCAGCCTGCCATGCTCATGGTAGCTGCGAGCAATGCCAGCGCCACGGTCTTGCGCGAGATGATTGACAGCGGGATGTTCATACCGACCTCTCCGAGTGTGCGTTGCGGTTGGCCCTCACCAGAGGCGCAATCCGAAAGACTGTGCGTACAAATCGCCGATTTGCGCCCTGCTCATGCAATGGTTTTGCGCGCCGCGTTGGGCGATTTTCATGCTCCCCATGACGCTTGCCAGCCGGCCGGTCTCGGCCCACGGCAGCCCGTTGGCGATCCCGAACAACAAGCCGGCGCGATAGGCGTCGCCACAACCGGTGGGGTCGACAACATCTAGCGGCTTAACGCTTGGAATGTCCAGGCGTTGACCGTCGGCATAAATGTGCGAGCCTTCGGCACCGCGGGTCACCACAAAACCCTTGACGTGCTTGGCCAGCGCTTCAATGGTGTTGCCGGTTTTCTCCTGGATAAGCTTGGCTTCGTAGTCATTGACCGCCACATAATCCGCCAATCCGATGAAATCCATCAATTCATCGCCCCCGAACATCGGAAGGCCCTGTCCGGGATCGAATATGAACGGGACCCCGGCTTCAACGAATTCGCGGGCATGCATCAGCATACCGTCACGGCCATCCGGCGCCACAATGCCGAGCCTTACATCGTCAGCATCTTTGACGTGATTGACTTGCGAAAAGTTCATCGCGCCTGGATGAAACGCCGTGATCTGGTTGTCGTCGAGATCCGTGGTGATGAAGGCTTGGGCGGTGAAGGATTCCGGAACCACCGCGACGTGGCGCGTGGAAAGGCCAAGATTCTTCAGGCGTTCGAAATAGGAATCCGAATCCACTCCCGTTGCAGCCATGATCAGCGGTTCATCCTCCGGCCGCCCGGCCAGCATCTTCAAGTTGTAGGCGATATTGCCGGCGCAGCCGCCGAATTCACGGCGCATCTCCGGCACCAGGAACGCGACGTTCAAGATATGCACCTGATCGGGCAGGATGTGATCCTTGAAGCGACCTTCGAAGACCATGATGTTGTCAAAGGCCATCGACCCGCAAATCAATACCGACATGGGATTCCCTTTACTGGTGGCTGCAGCCGACGCGGTTGCGTGCCAATCCGGCAGAGCCGCTGGCGTCAAGGCTTACATTGTACGTGCCGGTTCAGGGATAAAACGCGTACAAGCGATAGCCGTTCGCCCTGAGTTGACCGGGGTCGACGAATATCCGTAGTTGAAGCTCGCTGCCGGCGCCGATTCCAGTTGTTGAATTTCCTGGCGTGTAGTCCGGGGCTTTGAGGACGCGCCTGGATAAAGGCATGTCCAGTGCGTCGGTCAGCGTGATTTCCAGCATGGGCAGGCTCTGCGTGAACGCGGCGCGGTTGCGCAGCACTGCGGAAAGAATCAACAAGCCGCTGTTCGCCGGATCAGCCTGCAAGTCGGAAGACTCGATGCTGATTGATTGCGCGTCCATTGGCGGCTCGATCCTGCAGTCGAGCTCCGCGCAGGCAGCTTCCAGCAGTGACTTGGTTTGCGGGTACAGCACGGCCAGTCGATCACGATAGAACCAGGCGCCCTGCGCTGCCAGCGCGCTGATCGCAAGCACTGCTCCGGCCAGACTCCACCAGGCAAAGCCAGGCGCTGCAGCCACCGGTTGCAACAGCGCCGAAGGCGGCGCCGGATCAGTGGACGCCCGGCCGGCATCCGAGACCTCTTGATCCGGCGACGTCGGCGCCCCGAACAAATCATACGAACCGGACATGCCATCTGCCGCCGACTGTGGATCTGTGTCGCCAGACTGTTCGGAAGCATCCGCGGCTGCCGGGTGGGGCAGCAAATAGTCCAGCGAATTGAAGACAGAGCCGCACTGGCCGCAGCGAACCATACCCTGGCGCGACACCAGTTGCTCGGTGGTGATGCGAAATGCGGTATGGCACGCGGCACAGCGCGTCAGCATGGTCATCTATTTGGAAATGCGTAATTCATGACAAAAACATGCCTCTGGCGAGGCGGTCATGTCTTTTTTTGAAAACGATCGATAGGTTGTGTTCTCACTCAAACGACAGACTTCAAGCGCCGAGTATCGTGCCTGACCGGATGTTCATTCAATTCATGGACGTGGCCCGGGCACCTGTACCAATCATCCGCCTGCCACCCCGGTCAGGCATATCCAGCCATCCTAGCGACCGCAGATTCGCAGCGCGATCAGCGGTGCATAGGCTGCGATTACCTCGTCCTCCTGCGACTCAAGAATACCAGAAAGGGTCAGCCGCCCGCCGGGCGCGAGATGGCCTACCAGAGCAGGTGCCAGCACTTTCAATGGGTTAGTCAGGATGTTGGCGATCACCACGTCGGATTTGAGCGCGATACAGTGGTCTACGTCCACGACGTCTATCGCACAAGCATTGGCCCGCGCATTGTCGCGCGCCGCAGTCAGGGCCTGCGCATCGATGTCGGTTGCGCAAACCGCGCCTGCGCCCAGGCGAGCGGCAGCGATGGCCAGTATTCCCGAGCCGCAGCCGTAGTCGAGAACCGAGCGACCGGCCAGTGCCTGCCCATCCAGCCATTGCAGACAAAGGCGCGTTGTGGGGTGGCTGCCGGTGCCGAACGCCAGACCGGGGTCGAGGCGAATCACCAGTGCGTGCTGATCGGGGGCTGCATGCCAGGTCGGAACAATCCAGAGTCGCTGCGATATACGGATCGGCTCGAACTGCGACTGGGTCTGGCGTACCCAGTCCTGGTCGGCCACTTCCTGCAAGCCAAACGACGGCGGTTCGAGGCCGCAAGCGCCTGCAGCAGCCGCCAACTGTGCGGCCGCGTCACAGCCTGCGTCGAACAGGGCGACTAATCGGTTGCGTCGCCATATCTGGCCGGCGCTACTGCCGGGCTCACCGAAAATCGGGCGCTCATGGTCACTGCCTGCGTCGGCATCTTCGACACTGACAGAGAGCGCGCCATGACTGATCAATGCGTCGCTCAAGACCTCGGCTACGCCTTCATCACACGTACAGCGCAGTTCAAGCCATGGCATGGGGTGGCGTTTGTAGTCAGGCGGGCGTGCCGGCAGGCGTCTCGCTGGCGATCCCGGGTTGCGAAACGAGTATCGCCCAGGACCGCGCGCTGCCACCAGGCGGGTCGTAAAACTCAAGTATTTTTCAATCCGGCCAGCTTCTTTTCAAGATAGTGGATACTGGTACCGCCGACGATGAAGTGAGTGTCGTCCATCAACTGCCGGTGCAGCGGCAGGTTGGTCTGGATGCCTTCGACGATCATTTCCGACAGAGCGATGCGCATGCGCGCCAGGGCTTGCGCGCGATCGCTGCCGTAGGTGATGACCTTGCCTATCATCGAATCATAGTTCGGTGGCACGAAGTAGTTGCTGTAGGCGTGGGAATCAACCCGCACACCGGGGCCGCCCGGCGGGTGATAGGACGTGATGCGTCCCGGCGAGGGGGTGAAATTGAACGGATCCTCTGCATTGATCCGGCATTCGATGGCGTGACCCTTGAGCTGGACGTCGCGCTGGCGAAACGCCAAGCGTTCACCCGCGGCCACCTTGATCTGTTGCTGCACCAGGTCGATGCCGGTGATCATTTCGGTCACCGGATGCTCGACCTGGATGCGCGTATTCATTTCGATGAAATAGAACTCGCCATCCTCGAACAGGAATTCGAAGGTGCCGGCGCCGCGATAGCCGATCTTGCGGCAGGCGTCGGCGCAGCGTTCGCCGATGCGGTCGATCAGGCGCCGCGGAATTCCCGGCGCCGGCGCCTCTTCGATGATCTTCTGGTGGCGCCTTTGCATCGAACAGTCGCGCTCGCCCAGCCAGACGGCGTTGCGGAAATCGTCGGCCAGTACCTGAATCTCGATATGGCGCGGGTTTTCGAGAAACTTCTCCATGTACACGGTGGGGTTGCCGAAAGCGGCTTGCGCTTCGCTGCGCGTCATGTTGACCGCGTTGATCAGGGCGGCCTCGGTATTGACCACACGCATGCCGCGCCCGCCGCCGCCGCCGGAGGCCTTGATGATCACCGGATATTTGATCTCGCGCGCGATCTTGACGATTTCCTTGGGGTCATCCGGCAATGCGCCGGCGAAGCCGGGCACGGTGGGCACGCCGGTCTTGATCATCGCCTGCTTTGCGGAGACCTTGTCGCCCATCAGGCGAATGGTTTCGGGGCGCGGCCCGATGAATGTGAACCCGCTTTTTTCCACCCGCTCGGCGAAATCCGCGTTTTCGCTCAAGAAACCGTACCCGGGATGAATCGCTTCGGCATCGGTCACTTCAGCGGCGCTGATGATCGCCGCCATGTTCAGGTAGCTTTGGGTGCTCGGTGCCGGGCCGATGCACACCGATTCGTCAGCCAGCTTCACATACTTGGCATGCGCGTCGGCTTCGGAATGCGCCACCACCGTGCGGATGCCCATCTCGCGGCAGGCGCGCTGGATGCGCAACGCGATTTCACCGCGATTGGCGATCAGAATCTTGCCAAACATCGAAGTTCCCCTTCTGCGATCCGGTCAGTCGATGACGAACAGGGTTTGCCCGTATTCCACCGGCTGACCGTTCTCGACCAACACTTGGCGGATCACCCCGGCTCGTTCGGCCTGCATCTCGTTCATCAGCTTCATCGCCTCGATGATGCACAGCACATCGCCTTCCTTGACCTCGCTCCCAATATCCACATAGGCCTTGGCACCGGGCGTGCCGGATCGGTAGAAAGTGCCAACCATCGGGGCCTTTACGAGGAAGCCGGACGGCTCGACAGGTACCGCTGCGGCCGCTGGCGCGGCAACCTGAGGCGTTTGAGGGGCGAGCATGTAGGCTTGCGAAGGCGGCGACGTGTGGGACTTGACGATACGGACCTTTTCCTCACCCTCGGTCACCTCGAGTTCGCTGATCCCGGAACTCTCAACGAGCTCGATTAAGGTTTTAAGTTTTCTTAAATCCATCTATCTACCCTCTAAATTTCATTAATATTCACACTTCATCATTGCTCGATCAAGGCTGGAGAGTGCCGGCCTCGGCTTTCGAGAGAATTATGCAAAACGCTGCTCACGCGCATCGGGAAACCATGATTCGACAAATAGGGGCTGTTTATACAATTTTAACCGCATTTCACGTCTTGAGCGCGGCCTTGATGGCGGCCCTCAAGTCTTCGTAACTAGCCCGCCCTAGTCGAACCATCACGGATTTGCCGTTCGCATCGATCACTAGAGTGAAGGGTAAGCCGCCGACCGGGTTGCCGAGTGACTTGAGCATGTCCAGCGACTCGGCCCCGCCCGCAAGCAGTGTGTAGGTAATCCCAATTTTATCTGCAAAAGAGCGCATGTTGTCTGCATTATCAATGCCGATGCCAACAATTCTTATTCGATCGGCAAATTCTCCGGTAGCCAGTCGCTGAAAATCGGGCATTTCTTCCTTACACGGGCCGCACCAGGTTGCCCAGAAATTGACGATCAATGGTTTGCCGCGCAGCGATGCCATGCGTACCTGCTTGCCACGCAAATCGGTCAACTGTGCGGCCCAAAGTGGTTCCAGAGACGCCGGCGTGTCGGTCTGGATGCGCGCCCAGCCGAACCAGGTGCCGACGGCTAGCGCGGCCAAACCTGCAAGCAGCAGTGGTAAGTTCTTTCTGAACCAGTTCATCGAACCTGTGCTCCGTGTGAGTTTGAAGGTGGGTGTGAATGTGAGGGGGCGCAAAACGCGCACCCGGCGTTGCTTTCGGTGCAAGGCGCAGGTTCGCTCCCACCTGCAATGCGCCGAACCGCTGTTTGGTTTGTGGCAGGGCAGTCAGCGGATCGCCGCCAGGAAACCCTGCAGCGTGGTTTCATTCTCTGCAGACTGCACAAGGGCGCGAACCTGGTCCGCTGTCCCGCGTTCGACCTGGCCCGCCGCACCTGCCTTCAAGGCATGGCGCGCGTCCGTCTCGGCGAACACTGACAGTCGCGCCCGGTAATCATGCAGGTCGAACTCGAGCACCGGAATACGCGCCTGCAAGGCCTTGATGAAATGCGGCCGCTCGCCGGTCGAGTAGGTCACGTCGCGGTTGAGAAGCAATAACTCCAGCGACTTCAATTCGTCCGTAAACAAATCGATATCGATCGCGCTGGCGCGGCTGGCAGTGCCGTTCCATACACCGCCTGCCAGATACGGCTTGTATGCCGTCAGTCCGCCCATGATTTCAACTGCCACCCGGCGCATGTCAAGCAGGCGCTGTCGCTGCTCGTGATTCTGATAAAGCGCCTGGTAGGCGCGCAATTCCTGCTCGATTTCCTGATTGTCGGGCAGGCCATCACTTTGCGCATAGCCAAGGTGCCGGGCCGCCTTGCGTTTGGCGGCACCGAAGTCGGCCAGGCCGTCTTCTGCGATCAAGCGCGCGGCTTGTGCGGCGATGGCGCGGCGCACCTGTGACGCGCCCTTTGGACGTTTTGCCATGCCCGGATTCTAGCGTGGGCGTGCCGGTGGCTCGGATAAAATCCGGGCATGCATATTCATATTCTCGGGATTTGCGGCACCTTCATGGGAGGCGTCGCAGCACTGGCGCGTGCCGCGGGCTTGCGTGTTACCGGGTGTGACGCCAAGGTTTATCCGCCCATGAGCACGCAACTTGAAGCGCTCGGCATCGAATTGATTCCCGGCTTCGCGCCTGATCAGGTTTTGCTTCAACCCGACCTGTTTGTGATCGGTAACGTGGTGTCGCGTGGCAACCCGTTGATGGAAGAAATTCTTGATCGCGGCCTGCCGTATACCTCGGGGCCGCAATGGGTCGGCTCGCAGATTCTGGCCTCGCACCACGTACTCGCCGTTGCAGGCACGCATGGCAAGACCACCACGGCCTCCATGCTGGCCTGGATTCTCGAGGAGGCCGGACGCGCGCCCGGGTTTCTGATTGGCGGGATCCCCGAAAATTTTGGTGTTTCGGCGCGCGCGGCGGCCGATTCCTCCAGCTTTGTGATCGAAGCCGATGAATACGATACGGCGTTTTTCGATAAGCGCAGCAAGTTCGTGCATTACCGCCCGCGCACTGCTGTGCTCAATAATCTTGAATTCGATCATGCCGATATCTTCGGAGATATAGCAGCTATTGAGACCCAATTTCATCATTTGGTACGTACTGTGCCGCGCAGCGGCAGGCTTGTGGTGAATGCTGGCGAGGCCAGTTTGAAGCGCGTGCTTGAGCGCGGTTGCTGGAGTGAAATCGCCTACTTTTCCAGTCCGGACGGCTGGCAGGCGGACTCCGCAGCGACGGATGGCTCTTTCGAGGTCGCTTTTGCGGGACGTTCGTACGGCCGTGTACATTGGGATTTGCTTGGCGAACATAACCGCTTGAACGCGCTTGCGGCGATCGCGGCCGCGCACCATGCCGGGGTCGAACCGGCACAGGCGGTGGCGGCGCTGTGCGACTTTCGCAGTGTCAAGCGCCGCATGGAAGTGCGCGGACAGGTGCGCCAAGTCACGGTGTACGACGATTTCGCGCACCACCCGACAGCGATCGCGACCACCATCGCCGGCTTGCGCGCCAAGGTTGGGGCGGCGCGCATTCTTGTGGTACTTGAGCCACGTTCCAACACCATGAAGCTTGGCACCATGAAGGCCGCGCTGCCCGCTAGCCTGGCCCAGGCCGATCTGGTATTCGGCTACGGCGCGGTCGAAGGCAAGGATTCCCTCGGCTGGGACCTGGCCGCCGCGCTGGCGCCACTTGGGCACAAGGCGTCGACCCATGCGGATATCGACCGGCTGGCCGGCGCGGTGGTGCGTGCCGCGCGTCCGGGCGACCATGTGCTGGTCATGAGCAACGGGGGTTTCGGCGACATACATCGCAAGATTCTCGTCGGTCTTGCATGATTGTCTACCTGCACGGATTTCGTTCATCTCCGCAATCGTTCAAGGCGCAGTTGATCGGCGAGCGTATGGAGGCGCTGGGTCGCGCGAACGAATATCTGCGCCCGCAACTTTCGGAGCGGCCATCAACGGCGATGGCCGCCGTGCTGGGATTGACGCGACACACGGATGCCCGAAGCCTGACGCTGGTCGGCAGTTCCCTGGGCGGCTTTTATGCCATCTGGCTGGCCGAACGGCTGGGCTGCCGCGCCGTGCTGCTTAACCCCGCATTGCGCGCCCACGAAAAGCTCGGGCGTCACGTCGGCACTCAAACCGCGTATCACGATGCGGCGACCAGTTTCGAGTTTCATGCCGCCTATCTGGATGAATTGCGCGCGCTGCATGTGCAGGCCATCACGCGCCCGGAACGCTATTTCCTGGTGGCCGCCACAGGCGACGAGGTGCTTGACTGGCGCGAAATGGTGGCAGCGTTCCCCGGTGCGCGGCATAAGGTCATCGAGGGCAGTGACCATGGCCTCTCCGACTTCGCCAGCTCGATTGGCGAGGTGATGGCGTTCGCCGACAGCGCTGCACCTGCCTCGCTCTGAGGCCCGGCCCTGCGCCTGGGGTCCGCAAGAAGCTTCGGCTCGCAAGACTCGATATTGCAACGCAGCAATCGCGTTCGTGATGTGCTAGAGTCGCGCGGATTTTCGCAAATCGGAGAAAAAATGCGGCTCAAGAACAAAGTGGCGATCATTACCGGAGCAGCCAACGGTATTGGTCATGCCACCGCCAAGCGCTTTGTTGAGGAAGGCGCCCAGGTTGTGATCGCCGACTTGCGGCGCGAGCAGATTGACTTAGCAGTCCTCCAGACCGGTGCGGCATTGGGTGTGATCGTCGACGTTACCCAGCGCGCGAGCGTCGACGCGCTGGTGGCTGGCGTGAAGGACAAATTCGGCCGTATCGATGTGCTGGTCAACAACGCCGGCATCACCAAGGATGCGCGGCTGGTGAAAATGACCGAGGTCGAGTTCGATGCGGTGATCGATGTCAATCTCAAGGGCGTGTTCAACTGCTCGCAGGCGGTGGTCGAAACCATGATCGCGCAGGGCAGCGGGGTGATTCTCAATGCGTCCTCGGTGGTTGGCATCTATGGCAACTTCGGCCAGACCAATTATTCCGCGACCAAGTTTGGTGTGATCGGATTCACCAAAACCTGGTTTCGTAAACTTGGTCCAAAAGGAATCCGCGTCAACGCGGTGGCTCCCGGTTTCATCGCCACCACGATCCTGAAGACCATTCCAGAGAACGTGCTCAAGCAGATCGAGGGTCGGGTCGCGCTCGGACGCCTGGGCAAGCCCGAGGAGATTGCGAGCGTCTATGCATTCCTGGCCAGTGATGACGCCAGCTATATCAATGGTGCCGTGATCGAGGTATCGGGCGGCCTGACGGTCTGAAGCGCCAGCCAGCGACGCGGCCGGTTCGGCCGTCCCCGGCTCAGTCCACCTGTGCGCCCGAGGCCTTGACCACCTTGGCCCAGCGCTCGATTTCATCCTTGAAGAAAGCGCTCGCCTGTTCGGGCGTGCTCACCACGATCTCGAAACCCTGATCGGTAAAGCGTTGTGTCAGGTCGGCAGCGCGAAAGCCGCGCGCCAAGTCGGCCTGCAGTTTGTTGATGATGTCCCTTGGCGTGCCTTTCGGAGCGGCCAGCGCCTGCCATGAAGTGACGTCGAAACCCGCCAGGCCCGACTCGATCATGGTCGGCACATTGGGAAACTGCGGCATGCGCGTAGCCGAGGTCACCGCCAGCGCCTTCATCCTGCCGGCGCGGATGTAGGGCACCACGGTGCCGAAGTTCTGGAACGAAGCTTCGATGACGCCGGCCATGATGTCGGTTTGTGCCGCCGCGCCGCCACGGTAGGGAATATGCACGCCAAAGGTCTTGGTCTGCAGCTTGAAGAGTTCGGCCGACAGATGGTCGGATGAGCCCGAGCCCGACGAACCGTAAGAGATCTTGCCCGGGTTCCTGCGCGCGTACTCGATCAGTTCCTTGACACTGTTGGGCGCAAAAGCTGGCGGCGTGATCAGCACGTTGGGTGTGCGGACCGCGACGGTGATCGGCTCCAGGTCTTTAAGCGAGTCGTACTTCGGGTTTTTGTACAGGCTCATGTTGATGGCGAAGGTGCCGATCGAACCGACCATGATGGTGTAGCCATCGGGCGGCGCTTTCGCCACTGCTTCAGCAGCGATCGAGCCATTCGCGCCGGGGCGGTTTTCCACCAGAGTGGTGTAGCCGGCTTCGGTCAGTTTCTGGGCCGCTGCGCGCGCGACGATGTCGCTGGTGCCGCCGGCGACGAAGGGCACCAGAATCCGCAGCGGTTTGTTGGGGTAGGGTTGGGCCTGCGCCAAGCTTGCGCCAATGGCGCTGGCCAGAAGTGCGAACAGTATGCGAGTCATTCCAGTCTCCAATGGCACTACCTTAAGGAAAAAGCTGTTCAAGAACAGCCGCAAATCGGAGGCGACCGTGTGTCTTTGAATTCGCCACTTCGCCAGAGTGTAGTTTTGGCCGGCATTGCCTTAGATTCAAGGCTAGCGAATGCCGGCATTCAACTCCCTGATTTTCTGGGAAAAATCCTTAAGGTAGTGCCATTGATTCCAGTCTCCAATGCCTTCGTTTTTCAGTTGCGTGCCCTGTTTTCAAGGAGGGCGCATTATCCACCACGAAAGCGATCGAGCTGGCGCCGGTCCTTCTTGGTGGGGCGTGCGACGATCGCATTCGCGGGTTCGGCAAAGCGGCGGCGCTTCTCGCTTTCCGTAGCGCG
>JAYTDE010000062.1:0-4896 GCA_043736195.1 Burkholderiales bacterium
GCTCCAGCCAATCCACGCGCGAGGCTTGCGCGCTTGCGCACAAGGGCGGCGACGTCGCGATAGTCCTTGGACTCTATGCGTTGCAATATCACTTTCAGCTTGGTGGCAAGCAAGTCGGCTGTGGACGCCGTTTGCAGCACGCCATCGTCGGTCAGGACGGGATTGCCAAGTCGGCCAAAGTCGATCTGACCGAAAAACGAAAGCTTGACGCCGGCGCCAGGCGAGTCTCCGGTCACGAGCGTGAAAGTATTGACGCTGTCTTGCAAGACAGTCGCCCGCGACAACCAAGGCAGGGCCTCATACAGGCGTTTGCGATCGAGAGGCGTTTCGTGAAAAAAATCGAAATCGATCGATTGCCGATGGCCCAGTCGAAGTGCGATAGCTGTTCCGCCATAAAGTACCCAACCCAGGAGGCGGAGCGGCGCGAGGCGCGGCAGCAGCGCGCGCTGTGCACGCGGCAAGATATCGAGTCGCGGCGTGAATCGGGCGGTCATTCGAGTTTCCGTCGCGGCAGAGCCGGCACTTGGCCGAGATCCGCAAGGTCGAGCCGGTAGTGCCAGTAGTGCCAGGAGCGTGCGTTGAACTGCCCGATCTCGGCGCCGCGTAACACGCCCTGCAGAAAGGCCTTGCCGGTTGCTTCAACCAAGTCTTGTGCGTCGTCGTAGTCGCCGATATTCATGACCTGTGCTGCGATGCGCTCTGGCCTGCGCAGCGCCTGCGTTGGCGATTTCCACCAGATATATTTGCCGGCGAGACGCCGGAAAAGAGCGCGGTTGGCGGGGTGCATTTGTCAGGGCAAGGCCGTTGCCCGCATAAATCAATCAGACTCGAAGTGCGTGCGTGCGACGCCCGATTGGCGAATGATGGACAGCAGTGTGCCGATCTTGATCTCGGCCACGCATCGGCACGGGCACGGTGAGCGTGCTGCTCTCGGTTCTCTTTTGCCTCACTCGGTGACTGCCGCGTTGGCGGACATTCGCGAAACCATGCAGTTCAAGCAGGCGGCAAAGTTCGACGCCCGAAACAAGCGTGAGCTTAGGCAAGCTCGATCTCAAGCTGGGTCACGTAAATTTCGCCGCTCAGGCGACCGGCGGTTTCCTTCGCGTCGGCACACTCGAAAAACAGCTCGACGGCTTCGCGCAAGTTGGCCTTGGCCTCTTCGAGGGTGCTTCCCTGGCTGGCAACGTCCAGTTCCGGACACAGGGCGACGAAGCCGTCACCCTCCCGTTCGAGAATCGCTGTAAGTGTTTTGGTCATGGTTTCTCCGGTGTCCGTGATGGCTTGATCATTATCGTTCAAGTGGCCTGGCGCCGCGCATGATCAGCCACGGCTTTTGCGCCGCGAGGGAGCGCAATAACGTTAGGCGATGATGCAGCCTGCGGCGGCGCAAACCTAATCCCGGTATTGCGCCGGCGCAATCAACTGAATTGGCCGTGCCTTCCCGCGCCGGCGGCGAAGCGCGCGGCGCCCTTGACGGTTTCGCCACTTCTTATCGTGCCCAGGCCATGGGTGAACTCGTTCTTCATCGCCGCCGGCTGGTCCAGGCCCCACTGCTCGTAGGCACTGATGCGGTCCGAGCGCAGGCAGGCTTGCGGAAAGCCCGCAATTTGCCGCGCCAGTTCTTCCGCCGCTGCGCGTGATTGCCCGTGCGGCACTACGCGGTTGGCCAAGCCCATTTCCAGCGCTTCCTTCGCGCCGACCGCTCGCCCGGTGAGAATCAGGTCGAGCGCGCGGCTCATGCCGATCAGGCGCGGCAGGCGCACCGTGCCGCCGTCGATCAGCGGTACGCCGAAGCGTCGGCAAAAAATGCCGAAGGTCGCAGTCTCTTCCATCACCCGCAGGTCGCACCACAACGCCAGTTCGGTACCACCGGCCACCGCGTAACCGCTGACCGCCGCGATCACCGGTTTGGAAAGCATGAGCCGGGTGCAGCCCATCGGCGCGTCGGCCGTCATGTCGCTGTTGAGCGGGTTGGCGCGCGGGTTGTCACCGATGCCGCCGGATACCGCCTTCAGGTCGGCGCCGGCGCAAAAGGTTTCGCTGGCGCCGCACAGCACCGCCACATCCGCTTGCGCGTCGGCGTCGAAGTCGCGAAACGCCTGTGCCAGCGCTTGCGCAGTGGGGCCATCGACCGCGTTCTTGACTTCAGGGCGGTCGAGGATGATGGTGGTGACGCGTTCATGCGTCTCTACGCGCAGCGGCATGGCGCTAGACCCGCTCGACGATGGTGGCGATTCCCATGCCGCCGCCGACGCACAGGGTGGCCAGGCCGTAACGCAGCTGGCGCGCTTCGAGTTCGTCGATCAGGATGCCGATGATCATGGCGCCGGTGGCGCCCAGCGGGTGGCCCATGGCGATCGAGCCGCCATTCACATTGACCTTTTCTTCCGGTACGCCGAGCTCCTTCATGAACTTCATCGGCACCACGGCGAAGGCTTCGTTGATCTCGAACAGGTCGATGTCGTCGATGGTGAGGCCGGCCTTGGCCAGGGCCTTGCGCGCCGCCGGCATCGGGCCGGTCAACATGATGGTGGGGTCGGCACCGGACAAGGCGGTGGCGACAATCCGCGCGCGTGGTTTGAGGCCCAGTTGCCGGCCCTTGGCTTCGGAGCCCACCAGCACGGCGGCGGCGCCGTCGACGATGCCGGAAGAATTGCCGGCGTGGTGCACATGCATGATGCGCTCGACCTGCGGATATTTGCGGATCGCCACCGCGTCGAAGCCCATCTCGCCCATTTGCGCGAACGAGGGTTTGAGCGAGGCCAGGCCTTCCATGGTGGTGCGTGGCTTGATGAATTCGTCGCGCGCAAGGATCGTCATGCCGAGCATGTCGCGCACCGGCATCACGCTGCGGTCGAAGCGGCCGGCGTCGCGCGCGGCCGCGGCTTTTTGCTGCGAGCGCAAGGCGTAGGCATCAACGTCGTCACGCGAAAAGCCTTCAAGGGTGGCGATCAGGTCGGCACCGATGCCCTGCGGCAGGAAAGCGGTGTCGAAGTTGGTCTGCGGATCCTGCGCCCAGGCGCCGCCGTCGGAGCCCATCGGCACCCGGCTCATCGATTCCACGCCGCCGGCCACCACCAGGTCTTCCCAGCCCGAGGCCACCTTTTGCGCCGCCAGGTTCACCGCTTCCAGGCCGGAGGCGCAAAAACGGTTCAGCTGCATGCCGGCTACCTTCCAGTCCCAGCCGGCAGCCAGTGCCGCGGTCTTGGCGATGCACGAACCCTGTTCGCCCACCGGCGAGACGCAGCCCATCACCACGTCCTCGACTTCGGCGGTGTCGAAATCATGGCGCGCCTGCAAGTCTTTGAGGATGCCCGACAGCAGGGCGACCGGCTTGACTTCATGCAGCGAGCCGTCTGCCTTGCCCTTGCCGCGCGGGGTGCGGATCGCGTCGAATACGAAAGCCTGGGCCATGGTGCGAAGTCTCCTTGATTGGTGGGAGTGCAATCATAACTCCGCTTCGCCTATGGCAAACTCGGATTTCCGGCGCGCTTTGACCAGGGTCACAGGCCAGGTCGGTGCGCCGCAACTTTTTACTTGACTCCTTACTTGAAAGAATTCGATGCGAATCGCAGTCATGGGGGCGGGCGCGGTAGGCGCCTATTTCGGCGGGCTTCTGGCCCTGGGCGGCAACGATGTCACATTCATCGCGCGCGGCGAACATCTGCGCGCGATGCAGCAAGACGGCCTGCGGCTGGATACGCCCAAAGGCATGCTGCATGTGAAGATCGCACGCTTCGTCGCCGATCCGGCCGCGGTCGGCGCCTGCGACGTGGTGCTGTTCGCGGTCAAGGCCTACGACATAGAAGCCGCGGCGGCACCGCTCAAACCGCTGGTCGATGCCGGGGCGATGATCGTATCGGTGTTGAACGGCGTCGATCATCAGGACCGCATCGGCGCGGTGGTAGGCGCCGACCGAGTGCTGGGTGGCCTGGCGCTGGTGTCAGGTGTGATCACCGCGCCTGGCGTGATCCGCTACACCTCGCCGATGTCGGCCTTGCGCTTCGGTGAGGCCGACGGCAGCATGAGCGCGCGCGCGATGGCGTTTCGCGACGCCTGCGAGGCGGCGGGTTTCGGCGCCGAACTGGTAGCCGACATTCGCGCCGCGCAATGGAGCAAGTTCGTGGGCCTGGCCACCAACGCCGGGCTGACCAGCTTGTTTCGCCTGCCGGCCGGCTACATTTATCACGACTCCGAAATCTGTGCGCTGGCACTGCGCGGGTTCGAGGAGGTCGCCGCGCTGGCGCGCGCGCAAGGCATCGCGCTGCCGGTGGACGCGGCTCTTCGCGCGCTGGCGATGCACCAGTCTTTCCCCAAGACCATGTATGCCTCGATGTATCACGATGTGGCCCGTGGCAAGCCGATGGAACTCGACCACCTGTCCGGCTTCATCGTTCGGCGCGGGCGTGAACTGGGCGTTGCCACGCCGGTGCATGAAATGATGTATCTGGCGTTGAAGCCCTATAGGCACGGCACGCCGGCGCCGCTTACCTGAGCGCACCCGCCAAGGCGCGCCCGGCTCTCGGCCCGCGGTGGCCATGGATCCGGCCCGCGCAGGAACCTGCGTCAGGCGCCCGGACCCTGCTTCGGCCGATAGTGCAAGGGATAAAGGCGTTTAACGACCTCGCCGTCGGCGGCCCAGGCCTTGCAGCCGTCGATGAAGTACGGTCGCTCGCTGCTCCGGTCGGGGCGTTCTTCGGTCGCCACCGCGCCTTCCTTGGGCCAGCTGCCCATGGTCTGGAACGCCACCGTTGCCGCGGGCATCAGCAGTTCCTTCAGGTGGGTGCAGCCCTGGGTGCCGCCGACCGCGGCCTGCACGCTCTTGCGCCAGCCAGCGCCGATGCGTGCGCCGATCAGGCGTTTGTAGGCGGGCTCGACCGTGAAGCACTGCTTGTA
>JAYTDE010000063.1:0-12596 GCA_043736195.1 Burkholderiales bacterium
GTCGAAAGCGAGTTCGCATCGCTACACGCCGGCAACGCGGTGCGCTTCGGATTGCGGCCACTGGAATTCGAGGCATGGCGTGGCGGCGTCCACGTCAATGCCGACCAGGTGCACGCCGAACTTGGCCAGACGCCTGCCAAGCCCAAGACCAGGGTTGCCCGGAAGGCGCGTGGCTGAGCTTTGTCGCGCGTTACAGCGCAGCAGTATCGGATCGAAGACGACTGGCTTTGGGTTGTGGTGGCAGGCGTTCGAGCGGTATCCGCCGCGACGGCTTGAAAACCCGGTCTTCGCCGCATACGCTTGTTACACAAGCGCGGAGCATTATCCATGAAGTCATTCGGCAGCAGGGCCATAGGCGTTCGGCTCGAACGCATGCGCGCATCAAGCCGCCGGGTCGGCGAGACTTTTGCCAATATCCACCCTATCTTGCCCGACTTGCGCGACCCGCACGCCGGCCTCCGGGCTGCGCGCTACCTGGCTCGGGCGCTCCACGGTGTTGCCCGAGATCGACGGCCCTTTTACTTGCCGCTGTTTTTTTCAAGATCGGCGAACAATTCTTCGGCTGTCGCGAAACGCCGGCGACGCGAGCGGACAATACTGTCGGCCTCCGCCATCGCGGCGCGGGGCTTGACATTCGGCACCTTGAGCGCCAGCGGCAACGCCTGATCGGCAACCACACGATGTAGAAGAAGCCGGACGGCGTCGGAGACCGACAGCCCCATGGAGGCGAGCGCCTCGGTGGCCTTGGCCTTGATCTCGTCGTCCACCCGCACGCGAACCATCGTTGTATGTGCGCTCATGATCGGTGTTTCCCGTGAATCGGAGTTTCCTTCGAACCTTCGTATTTCGTCTCTCTTTTGAGATGCATTCAAGTTCGATCCTGGGCGCGGTCTCGCGATCCCAGGTGCAAGCATAAAGCGTCGGCTCTGTCGGCGGCCAGGTTTATCGCTTCAACCCGCATTCAGTTTGGCGGGCACCGAGCCTGCGCCTGCGCGGAATGGTGTCCTGCGCACGCCGCCGCGCCGGTGCCGATCATGGCGTACCGCTACGCATGTACTCCACCACCAGAGGCGGCGTGCGTCTTGCCGCCATCAGGCGCCCATCAAGTCTGCGCCGCCGCCAGGGGGCAGGGCACGATGATGCGAATGGGTTTGGCCTGCCAGGTCTGGGCGTGGAAGGTGGCACTTGCGAACAATACGCACAGCCGTGCGCTAAAGGTGGCGATGCTGCGCGGGGTCGAGCGGATGGTGGCGGCGGCGTCGCTTGATTCCGGTGCGCGTCGTGGCTTGACTTTCGCTTTTGCGACTACGGCCGCCACGGCTCGCTGTAATTCTCCGCGCCACTCTCGCGAATATCGGTGAGCCAGTCGCCCGCATAGGGCCAGGCCGCGGGTGCATCCGGGTTCGGCCCCTGCCAGAAGCGCGCGAATGGTCCGTCGCCGACTTTTTCCAGTGACCATGCCTGGCGACGGAAGGTCCAGCTCTCCGGCACCAGGCGATGCGCCTCGCGAAAGTGCGGGATCGCCGCCGCGTGCTGACCGTCGATTTCCAGTTGCGTGGCGAGCGCGAAATGGGCATGGCCCAAGGCGTGGTCGCGGTCGCGCGGCCGTGAGCGTTCCACCACTTGCGCCGGCGACAAGGCGAAGCGGCTGGCGGCCCCGTGATCGACCCAGTCGCGCAGCGCCGCGTGGTAGCTGGCGACTTCCTTCTTGATCTTCGCGGCCTCGACCATGATGTCGAGGAACCGTTGCGGCGCCGCACTGGGCATGCTGAAGCCCGGCGGGCTGGTGACGGTGCGCGGCGGCGCCGGCGCGGCTTCCGCCGGACGCACGATCACGCCTTGCTCGTCGATCCACACGCTGCTCGGAATGTTGATCACGCCGAACAGGTCGGCCAGCACATGATGGCGATCGATCAACGATGGGTGTTCCGGCTGGGCTGCTTCGATGAAGGTGCGGCAGCCATCATTGCCCAAGGTGTCGAGGCCGACGGTGACCAGCTCGAAGCCCTTGGGGTGAAGTTCGTTGCGCAGTGCCTGCCACACGGGCAGGTCGCGGGAGCAGCCTCAGTACGGCGCCCAGGCGAACAGCAATACCTTCTTGCCGCGCAGGCTGGATAAGCGGAACTCCTGGCCATCGAGATCCGGCAGGCGCAACTCGGGCGCCGCGGCGCTGGTCAATGCGCGCGAACCGATCGAGGCTGGTCCCAGCGCCCACAGCCCGTGCTCGGGTGCGGCCACCAGCGGCATGCCGATGTCTTTGGCAACGCTTGCGACGTCGATCGAAGCGCCGGGCGCTTGCGAGAGCGGAATGCATATATCGTCCCGGCAGGCGCCTTCGGGTTTCAAGGTCCAGCCGGTGCCGGCTTCGAATTCGGCTTTTGGAACTTGCAGTGTTCGCAGCAACATGATGTTGGCGCCTCGGGGTGGGTGTGATGAACGGATGCGGAGAGTCTAACCGGGAAGGCCGCAGATTCGGGAGGAGTGCGGGCCGTGGATTTCAAGCCAAGGCCCGCATCTCCGGCCCGCCGCTGGCCAGGCCAAGCCGTGCATGGTAGGCGGCGGCGAACGATGCGGCGTGCGCATCCTGCATTTCCAGCGCCAGAAACGTCACGCCCTGCGGCAGCCCGTCCGGGCGCAAGCCGTTGGGCACGGCCACGCCGCACATGCCCAGCAGGTTGGCGAAATTGGTGAAGATGCCCAGACGCGAATTGAGCGTGATCGGGTCGGCCTCGACCTGTGCCTTGGTGTAGGTAGTCGGCGTGGTGGGCACCACCAGGATGTCGATCGTCTTGAAGGTCTGACGCGCCAGTTGTTTCAACTGGGCCAGGCGATGCATGGCGCGGAACACATCGCGGGCGTTGTAGCTGTTGCCGGATTCAAGAATTTGCCGGGTCACCGGATGCAATTGCTCGCGATGCTTCTCGATCAAGGGTTCCAGCCAGGCGGTGCGTTCCGAAATCCACGGGCCTTCGTAAAGTATGCGCTGCGCCTCGGCGAACGGCGCGAAATCGACATCGACGCGCGCGCCACCCATGGCCTCGAGGCGCGCGATCGCTGCTTCGAACAGGCCTTGGGCGCCGCTGTCACCGAAGAATTCCAGATGCCGCGCATCCGGCACGCCAAATCGAAAACTCGCGGGAATGGGCGAGAGTTCGAGCACGGCATCGTCCGCCGCCGGGCGCGAAAACGCATCGAGCGGATCGTAGCCGGCGATTCTGCGCAGCACCGTCATGCCGTCGGGCACGTCTAGCGCGAATACCGAAATGGTTTCGATCGAACGCACCACGCCGCCGCCCGAGACCGCGCGGTTCGACACCAGGCCTGGCGTCGGCTTGATGCCGACGATGTTGTTGAGCGCCGCCGGTACCCGGCCAGAGCCTGCGGCGTCGTTGCCGAGCGCAAACGACACCAGGCCGGCGGCGACGGCCACGCCGGAGCCGGCGCTGGAACCGCCGGGTATGTAGGCCGCATTGAACACGCAGGAACAGGCGCGCCCTGGACGGCGAATGCCGACCAGGCCCACGGCAAACTGGTCCAGCGAGGTCTTGCCGATGATGATCGCGCCATCCTCAAGCAGGCGCGAGATGGCCGGGCCGGTGCTGCTGGCCACGTATGCCGCAGCCGGCAGGCCGCTGCTGGTGGGCAGGCCCGGCACATCGAGATTGTCTTTCGCGGCGAACGGAATGCCCCACATTGGTTGCCGCGCCATGTCGGCCGGTACGAGCGCGCGGGCGCGTGCCAAGGCCTCTGAGCGTGGTACCAGTGCGATCCATACGCCATCGTCGCCACGCCGTTCGATGCGTTCATAGACCGCCTCGATCACCCCTTCCGGTGTCAGGCTGCCGTCGCGGTAGGCACGCGCCAAGGTGGCGATGTTCAGGCGCCCGACGGCGCCAATTTTCAGATTGTTCATGTTGTTGTCCGTTTGATGTTGCGCATTGCTTCTCAAAACCTCTCAACGCTTCGCTGTGCGTTTTCAGGCGCCTGGCAGCCACGACCCTCCCGCTGAAGGGTGACAGCAGTCTGTTTGATCGCGATACCCGAACAATACATCGGGGACGTCGCGCCGAAACGGCGAACCTGTCGCCGTGCAATGCGCGCGTCTGTCGGCAATGGGTGGGCTTCGCCCGCGATCAGCCACACCGATGACGCCGCCCAATACTTGCTTGCATTTCGAAAGGACGCTCTGATACATTAGAACGAGTCGCTTTGCCGGCATTCGCGGGGCGCCCTGGCAATCAAGGCACCAACCATGCTGCGGGCATGGCGGTCGCATATGCGCCAGTCTGGCTACACAATCGATCGAGACCGGATTTTCTTGCTTCAGGAGGGACTCGTCATGAATTCGCAGGCCATCCACCGCGAAGGCACCTACACCGACGCTGCGATTGCAGGCATGGTAGGCGCCGGCCGCGTGCATTCGCGGGTGTATACCGACCCGCTCATCTTCGATCTGGAGATCGAGCGCATTTTTTCCACTGCCTGGATCTATGTCGGCCACGCCAGCGAGGTGCCGAATCCCGGTGACTACCAGATGCGCTCGATCGGCCGCACCCCGGTGCTGATGGTGCGCGGCGCCGATGGCAAGGTCCGCGTGCTGGTCAACCGCTGCCGCCATCGCGGCGCGCAGGTGTGCGAGACCGAGTCGGGTAACACGAAATACTTCCAGTGCTGGTATCACGGCTGGACCTACGACAGCAGCGGCGCGCTGGCTTCAGTCACCGGCGAGGAGGCCTACGGCACGCGACTGGACAAGAAGGCGATGGGCCTCTCCCCGGTACCCAGGGTTGGTTCGCATCGCGGATTCATTTTCGGTAGCCTTGCCTCCGAAGGTGAATCGCTTGATGCTTTCCTGGGCACCGCCGCCCCGATCATCGACCTGATGATCGACGCCTCGCCGGTAAGCGAGATCCGCGCCGACGGCGGCACCCATAAGACCGAATACCTGGGCAACTGGAAGCTGGTCGGGATGGACGGCTATCACCCGCATTTCGTGCATGCCTCGGTGATGGCGGCGATGCGTCGCAACCCCGAAGCCGGCATCGGTGCCACCCATCGCGAAGATCCGTTCGTCGACACGGCCCGTACCCGCACCCGCGATTTCGGTCATGGTCACGCGATGCTCGATTTTCGCGAGCATCGCATTCACCAATATGCGATCCATTGCGAGTTCCTGAAGAAGATCAAGGGCGGCGCCGACTATATCGCGGCGATGCAAAAAGCTCACGGCGCTGATCGGGCGCCATTGCTGATCGCTCTTGGCGGCGATCCGCACCTGGGCATTTTTCCGAACATGCAGTTGATCAACAACCAAATCAGGATCATCACCCCGCTGGCGCCGAACCTGACGCAGGTCGCCATGACGGCGGTGACGCTCGGTGGGGTCAGTGACGAAATGAACGCGACGCGTCTGCGCCAGCACGAATCCTTTTACGGTCCGGCCGGCGCCGGTTCACCGGACGACGCCGAGATTTTCGAGCGGGTGCAGCGCGGCATGGCGGCCGAAGTCAATCCCTGGATCGAAATCTCGCGCGGCATGGACCGCGAGCAGACCGACAGCGATGGCAGCATCGTCGGCCTGATCAGCGACGAGGTACCGCAACGCGGCATGATGCGCTACTGGGCTGAACTGATGGCGCGACAGCACGCGGCGGCGCGGAGCGCGTCATGAGCGGCGCGGCGCCGGCAGACTGGCAGCGGTTGCGCGAAGTCGAGCTGCTGCTGTTTCGCGAGGCCGAACTGGCCGATGCCAGCCGTTACGATGAGTGGCTTGCCCTGTGGACCGCGCAACTTCTTTACTGGGTTCCGTGCAATGGCGATGCGCTCGATCCGGCGCACCGCATCTCGCTGATCTACGACGATCGGGCGGCGCTCGAGGAACGCCTGTTTCGGCTGGGCACCAAGCATGCGCACTCGCAGCGTCCGCGCTCGCGCCTGACGCGGCTCGTTTCCAACGTGGTGCTGGACGACTATGACGGCGCGCGCGGCGGCACCGTCACATCCAATTTCATGGCGGTGGAGTTGCGCCACGATCGCTCCACCGTCTGGGCCGGGCGCATGCGCCATGCATTGGTGCGCGAACAGGGGCGCTTGCTGATCAGGGAGAAGCACGTGTTCCTGGTCAACAATGATTCGCCCATGAGCAATCTCACTTTCATCATCTAGCCATCGATCGCGGCTGGCAGATCAGGAGGCAGCATGCCCTTGAATTCGTTTCGCGCACGGGTGGCTCCGTTGCTTGTCGCCTGCCTGTTTTGCCAGGTGACATTGGCGCAGGAATATCCGGTGCGTACCGTCAGGATGGTGGTGCCGTACGCCGCCGGCGGCCAGGGTGATAGTTCGATTCGCATCATCGCCAATGCGCTGACCGCGCATCTGGGCCAGAGTTTCGTGGTCGAGAACCTGGCGGGTTCCTCCGGCATCAACGCGATCCAGACCGTGATGCGCGCGCCGGCCGATGGCTACACGCTGGTCTACAACGACAACGGGCATTGGGCCATCAACCCGGCGCTGCACAAGAAGCTGCCCTATGACAGCTTGCGCGACTTGGCGCCGGTCGGCCTGATCGCACAATCCACCCTGTTCCTGGTCGCCACCGCGTCGTTTCCGGCCAACACCCTGCAGGAACTGGTCGCCGCGGTGAAGGCAAGGCCGGATGCCTACACTTATGCATCGTCGGGCATCGGCAGCCCGCATCATTTGACGATGGAGGATTTCAAGGCCGGGCTGGGGCTGAAGGTACTGCATGTCCCCTACAAAGGCAGCGCGTTGTCGATCCCGGCGCTGGTCAGCGGCGAAGTGTCGATGGCGATCGCCTCGTTGCCGGCGGTGGCGGGCTTCGCCAGGGAAGGCAAGGTCAAGATACTGGCAGCCAACAGCAGGAACCGTTCGGTGTTCGCGCCCAATGTGCCGACCATGGGTGATGCGGGCATCGCTGATTTCGACCATTCCGGCGGCATCGGCGTGTTCGCGCCGGCGGGCACCCCGCGCGCGGTCATCGACAAACTCTCGGCGGCCTTGACCAGGGTTGTCGCGCTGCCCGATACGGTCAACCGCTTTGCCGCCGCGGGGCTGGAGCCGATCACCAACAATTCGCCCGAGCGCCTGACCGAAACCGTGGTGGCCGACCGCGCGAAATTCCTGCGCATTGTCAGACTGTCCGGCGCCGCGCCGGAATGAACACGGGGCGCCGATCATGACTCAGCCACCTCTGATAGCCATCATGATCGGCGACCCGGCCGGAATCGGCCCCGAGGTCGCGGTGAAGGCGCTGGCCAGCGGCGAACTTGCCGGCGTCTGCGAGCCGCTCCTGATCGGCGACACCGGCGTGGTGCGACGCGCGGCGGCGCAGGGCGGTGTCGGTTTGCCGGTCGAGACCTTGAACTCGGTTACGGACCTGGTGCGCGGCCCGCAGGCGATTCGCGTGCTCGACCCGGGCGGCTTCGATGTCGCCGGCTGTCCGTTTGGCCAGGCCGCGGCGGCGTCCGGCCATGCCGTACTCGACTGGATCCGCATTGGCTACGAACTGGGCGCGGCCGGCGGCATACAGGGGCTGGTGATGGGGCCGGTCGACAGCGATTCGCTGAAGCAAACCGGCAAGATGCCCGACATCGACGCACTGCAACCGGACGGCACCTTCATGTTGCGCCTCGCCGCCGGCTTGCGCATCGTGCCGCTGTCCGAGCATGTCGGATTGGTCGAGGCGATCGCGCTGGTGACCACCGAACGCCTGCTGCATGTACTGCGTCTGCTGCATGACCATCTGACCAAATGGGGTGTTGCGAAGCCGCGCATCGCGGTGGCCGGCATCAATCCGCATGCGATGTTCGCCGAAGATCGCCTGCGCATCGGGCCGGCGATCGACGCCGCGCGCGCCCAGGGCATTGACGCCTATGGGCCGATCGGCCCCGACACAGTGTTCCGCATGGCCCTCGACGGCCGCTATGACGCGATCATCACCATGTACCACGACCAGGGCCAGATCGTGGTGAAGACGCTCGGTTTCGAAGGCGCCTGCACGGTATACCTGGGCCTGCCGTATGTGTTGCTCAACGTGCCGCACGGCAGTGCGTTCGACATCGCCGGCAAGGGTGTGGCGCAGCACTTGAGCATGCTGGCGGCCATCAAGACAGCGGCCAACCTGGCTGCCGGACGCGGCATCGTTCCGGCCTGATTCGCGCGTCAACAACTTCATCCCTGGTTCACTTTAGAGATCACCATGCCTGACTTCCGTTTCCGTCGCCTGGCCTATGTCGCACTGCACGTGCGCAGCGTCGAACAATCCGGCGTTTTCCTCAGAGAGGTGATCGGCCTCGAAGGTGACATCAATCCGCTTGGCGACCAGCACTTTTTTCGCTGCGGCGACGACCATCACAACCTGGTACTTGTCAAGGGTGAAACGCCCGGGCTGGCGCGGGTGGCCTTCGAGATGGAGTCGGAGCGCGATCTGGCTGCTGCCGAAGCGCATCTTGTCGCACTGGGGTTAGACCCGGTCGCGGTGGCGGCGGACGAATGCCGCGCCCTGAGGCAAGGTCGCACTTTGCGCGTCACCGAACCCGCCACCGGCCTGACCGTCGAACTCGCCGCCGGCATGCAGGCGCACGACACGCCATTCCAGCCGACCTTGACCAAGATCGCGCGCCTGGGCCATCTGGTGGTCGGCACGCCCAATGCCGCGGCCGCGATCGATTTTTTCGTCAGGCAACTCAACTTCCGCATTTCAGACCAGGTCGATGGCATCGTCAGCTTTCTGCGCTGCTTTCCCAATCCGCTGCACCACAGCCTGGGCATCGCGGCTGCGCCGGTGAACCGCTTGCACCACGTCAACTTCATGGTCACCGACATCGACGACATCGGCCGCGCGTTGGCGCGCTTGAAACGCATGGGCGTGCCGATCGTCTATGGTCCCGGCCGCCACCCGCCGTCGGGCAGCATCTTTCTGTATTTCCTCGACCCCGACGGCATGACCTTCGAATTCAGCTTCGGGATGGAGGAGTTTCCCGAACAGGCGCCGCGTGCCGCACGCGTGTTGCCGGGGCGCCTCGATTCGCTCGATTCGTGGGAGTGCGGGCCGCCCGACCCGCGCTTTGCCCAGGGTGGGCCGATCCTTGCGGCCGGAGCCACTGCGTAACATCGACAACGCCGCATGGGTCGATGGTCGGGAAATGGGTCAAACAGAAAGATTCAAAATGAAGATACGATTTATCAGTGCGCTGTTGCTGATGGCGACACTGTTCCCTGGCATCGTGCAGGCGCAAGCCTATCCCACCAAGACCGTGCGCATCGTCGTGCCGGTGGCCACCGGCGGCATCGCCGACTATTACTCGCGCGTGATCGGCGCTAAGCTCACCGAAGCCTGGGGCCAGCCGGTGGTGGTGGAGAACCGCGCCGGCGGCGGTGGCAATATCGGTGCCGACGTGGTTGCCAAATCCGCGCCCGACGGCTACACCCTGGTGATGGGCTTCGTCGGCTCGCATGCGGTCAACCAGTTCCTGTTCGCCAGGATGCCCTACGACACGCAGCGCGATTTCGTCGCCGTCGCGATGGTCATCGAGGCGGAGGGAATTCTCGCGGTGCATCCTTCGGTGCCGGTCAATTCGGTGCAGGAGTTGCTCGCCCTGGCACGTGCCAAGCCGGGCTCGCTGTCGTATGCCTCCGGCGGCATCGGCACCGCCAGCCACCTGGCGGGCGAGCTTTTCAAGTCGATGACCAAGACCTTCATGGTGCACATTCCCTATCGCGGCAACGCGCCGGCGCTCGCCGACCTGATCGGCGGCCAGACGCAACTTACCTTCGCCACCCTGCCCACCGCCATTCCGCATGTGCGTGCCGGCAAGTTGAAGGGCATCGCGGTGATCGGCAGCACGCGCTCGGCGGCGGCGCCGCAATTGCCCACTATCGCCGAATCCGGCGTGCCGGGCTTCGCGGTCAACAACTGGATCGGGCTTTTCGCGCCGGCCGGCACGCCGCCGGAGGTGGTACGCAAGCTCAATGCCGAGGTCATGCGCATCATGCAGCTGCCGGAGATCACCCGGCGCATGGAAGTCGAGGGCGAGCGTCACACGCCCAACAGCCCCGAGCAGTTCGCCCAGTTCGTGCGTGACGAGGCGGCGAAATGGGGCAAGGTGGTCAAGGCCGCTGGCCTCAAGGCCGAATAGGGCGCGGTGCCGGCCGCTCCTTGCCGGCAGCGCCCGCCGGCCCGCAGCCACCCGCGCCGTGTGGCCGAACGCAACGCAGCCTTACCCGACCCGAATCGATGACCCAGTCAACCCGCACCCGCATCGCCGCCGACATCGGCGGCACCTTCACCGATGTCACCGCCTTCGACGAAAAGCGCGGTGTGCTTCTTCTGGGCAAGACGCTGACGACGCCGCAGCGGCTGATCAACGGCATTCTTGACGGCATGAAGAAAGCCGGCGTCACGCTCGCGGAAGCAAACCTGTTCCTGCATGGCACCACCATCGCGATCAACACCATGCTGGAGCGCTCGGGTGCACGCGCGGCACTCATCACCACGCGTGGTTTTCGCGACATCTACGAGATCGGCCGCATCAACCGGCCCGACTCCTTCAACCTGCGGCACCGCAAGCATGCGCCGCTGATCGAGCGCGACCTGCGCTTTGAAGTGAGCGAGCGACTGCTCGCCGACGGCACCGTGCACCAGAAGCTCGACCTGGGGGAGGTCGAGGTGATCGCCGCTGAGCTGCTGCGCCGCCGGATCGAGGCGGTGGCCGTGCTGTTCCTGCATTCCTATCGCAACCCGGCGCATGAGCGCGCGGTCAAGGCGGTGCTCAGTAAACGCCTGCCGCACGCCTTCATCTCGATTTCATCCGACCTGTCGCAGGAATACCGCGAGTACGAGCGCACCTCCACGGTGGTGGCCAATGCCTACATCGGCCCGCGGGTGGACAAGTATCTGCGCGAGATCGAGGAAGAAATCAAGCGCGAGAAGTTTTCCGGCAAGTTCCTGGTGGTGCAGTCCACCGGCGGCCTCTACGCCTTGTCGGAGGCGCGCGCCGACTGCGTGCGCATGATGGAATCCGGCCCCGCGGCCGGGGTGATCGGCACGCAGGCCCTGTGCCGCACCCTGGGTGTCGCCAATGCGATCGCCTTCGACATGGGCGGAACCACCGCCAAGGCCGGCGTGGTGCGCGACGGCATGGCACTGACCACCGGCAGTGCGATGATCGGCGGCTACCTGACCGGGCTGCCGCTGTTGACGCCGATGATCGACATCCATGAAGTCGGCACCGGCGGCGGCAGCATCGCCACAGTGAGCGCATCGGGGGCCTTGCGGGTCGGCCCGCAAAGCGCGGGCGCGGCGCCCGGGCCGGTGTGCTACGGCCTGGGCGGCAGCGAGCCCACCGTGACGGATGCCAACCTGGTGCTTGGGCGGCTTGACCCGAAGCGTTTTCTGGGCGGCGAGATGCGGCTCGACAAGACCGCGGCCAGCGCCGCACTCGGCAAACGCGTTGCCGCGCCGCTGGGCTTGTCAGTCACGCAGGCGGCATTGGGCATCCTGCGCATCGCCGCAGCCTCGATGTCGCATGCGGTCAAGGGCGTCACCACCGACCGCGGGCTGGATCCTGGCGCATTCCCGATCATGTTCGCCTATGGCGGCGCCGGGCCCTTGCATGCCTCGATGGTGGCGCGCGAATTGCGCATTCCCAGGGTGATCATTCCGCGCGCGCCGGGGCACTTCTCGGCCTTCGGCATGCTGCTGGCGGATTTCCGCCGCGACCTGGTGCGTTCACAGTTCGTCAGTCTCACCGCGGTGACGATGGCCGAACTCGAGACCTGGTTTGGCGAGATGGAAGCGCGTGGGCAGGCGGCGCTCACCGACGCGGACCTCAAAACCCGGAAGATCGTGCTTAAGCGCGGCCTGGACATGCGTTATGTCGGGCAGGAGCATGCCGTCACCGTGGACCTGCCCGCCGCGGCGTTCAGGCGCGCCGACAAGGGCGCCATCAAGGCCGCGTTCGACGCCGCACACGAGGAACGTTACGGGCGCGGCTCGCCGGGCGAGGCGGCCGAGATCGTTAGCCTGCGCAGCGCCGTGATCGGCGTGCTGAAGCATCCGGCGCCAGAGAAGATCGCGGCCGGCAAGTCGCGTCCACCCGCTCTCGCCATGCGCGGCCGGCGGCGCGCCTATTTTGAGGCTGGTGGCTGGGTCGAGGCGGCGGTGTTTCAGCGCGAAGCACTGCAAGCCGGCAACCGTATCAGTGGCCCGGCGCTGATCGAGGAGCATGCCACCACCACCGTACTGCAACCCGGCGATACCCTGCTCGTCGAACCCTACGGCAACCTTGACATCAGTGTCGGGAGCAAATGAACATGCCGCGCAACGCAACGCCAGCCAAGCCTGCCCGCACAGTCGTGAACAAGCCTGCTGTGAAGAAACCCGCCGCGAACAAACCCGCCGCGAACAGATCCGCCGTGAAGAAAGTTGCATCGAAGAAGTTGGCGCGACGCATCAAGGTCGACCCGGTCGCTGTCGAACTGGTGCGCAACAGCCTGACCGCCGCCACCGAGGAAATGAAGTCGGTGCTGATGCGCACCTCCTACAACATGATCATCTACGAGGCGCTCGACTTCAC